>NZ_SMKB01000205.1:0-12816 GCF_004348575.1 Actinomadura sp. 7K534 | reverse complement strand
GGTGAGGGGCGGGGATACGCAGGTTTGGCCGCGGGTCGATTCGGGTGGCTTGTTGTCGGTTGGGCGGCGGCAGGTGGTGCGGCATGTTCTGCGGGTCGTGGAGTTGGCTGCGCTGCCGGTGCCGCCCGAGTCGGGGACGTTGTTCGCGGGGCGGCGGTTCATCGTCGTGGACGACGGGTGCGGCATCGCGCTGGAGCTGGCCGCCATGCTCGAACGGCAGGGTGCGGAGGTGCGGACGCCGCGGGACGTCGACGGGCCCTGTGACGGCCTGATCCACCTGGGGGCGCTGCGGCCGGCGGCGACGAGCGTGCTGCCCGAGGCGTACGAGGGGGTCCGGCGGGCGCTGTCCGGCGGGCTGCGGTGGCTCGTCGTCGCGAGCGGGGCCGGCGGGAGGTTCGGGCAGCCCTTCGAGGGCGGCATCGGGGACCCGCGGCCCGGGGCGGGGCTTCGAGGATTGGCGCGGACGGTCGCGCAGGAGTACCCCGAGGTGCTCGTGCGGGCGCTGGACGTCGACACCAAGGACACCCCCAGGGCGATCGCAAGCCGGATGATGGCCGAGCTGCTCGACCCGGCGGCGCCGGTCGTTGTCGGGCACGAGGGAGGTCTGCGGCGCGGGCTGAGCCTGGTGCCGGCGGAACTGGGCGGCGACCCGGTCGTCCCCCTGGAAACGGACGCGGTCGTGCTGCTCACCGGGGGCGCCCGGGGCATCACCGCGCGCGTGGCGCTGGAGCTGGCTCGGACGAGCAAGTGCCACATCGAGGTCATGGGACGCACCCCGGAGCCCGTCGGCGAGCCCGCATACCCGGATATCCCGGACGAAGCGGGGCTCCGGCGCGCCCTGGTGGCGGCCGGGCGGACGCAGGAGATCGAGGCGACGATACGGCGCACCCTGGTGGATCGGGAGATACGCCGGAATCTGGAGTCGTTGCGGGAGCATGCGGCGTCCGTTCGCTATCACTCGGGGGACGTGCGTGATGCGCAGACCATCCGGGACGTCCTTAGCGACGTGCACAGGCGGCATGGGCGGCTCGACGGGATCGTCCACGGTGCCGGGCTCGTCGAGAACCGCCTGATCCAGGACAAGACGCCGGTGTCGTTCGAGCGCGTGTACCGGACGAAGGTCGACGGGGCGTGCGCGCTCGCGCAGGCGGCCAAGCCGAACCTCGGGTTCTTCGCCGTCCTCGGCGGCCTCGCCGGGGTGCACGGCGTCCGCGGGGAGAGCGACCACGCGGCGGCGAGCGACGCGTGCGCGGCGCTCGCGCACATGTGGCGGACGCGGCTGCGCGGCCGGGTCCTCGTCGCCGACTGGGCGCGGTGGGGGACGGGCGGCGAGGCCGGGCCGATCGAGCCGGGCGCGGGCGCGGCGGCGCTGCTGTGGGAGATCGCGCACGGCGACGAGACACAGGTCGTGTTCACCGGGGCCGTCACGTGAGCCGCGCTCCGGAGCCGATCGCGATCGTCGGCGCCGGGGCGGTGTTCCCCGGGGCCGGGTCGGCGGCCGAGCTGTGGCGCAACGTCCTGGCCGGGTTCG
The DNA here is from genome assembly GCF_004348575.1 of Actinomadura sp. 7K534. Taxonomy (NCBI): domain Bacteria; kingdom Bacillati; phylum Actinomycetota; class Actinomycetes; order Streptosporangiales; family Thermomonosporaceae; genus Actinomadura; species Actinomadura sp. 7K534. The sequence goes on along the minus strand of NZ_SMKB01000205.1, from coordinate 11,285 downwards.
ACGCGATCACCGAGGTGCCGGCCGGGCGGTGGGACCCCGCGCTCTACTACGACCCCGGCGCCTACGGGCGGCCGCCCGAGAGCGACCGGTTCTACTGCCGGCGCGGCGGGTTCGTCGACGACCTGGCCACGTTCGACCCGGCGCGGTTCGGGATCACCCCGGCGGCGGTGCGGACGATGGAGCCCGACCAGCTCCTCGCGCTGCGGACGGCCGGCGACGCGATCGCGGACGCCGGCGGCGCCGAACGGCTGCCCGACCGGGCCGCGGTCGGCGTGGTCATCGGGCGCGGCGGCCACCTCACCCCCGGCATGGCGCGGTTCGACCAGCGGGTCGGCACGTCCCACCAGATCGCGGGGATCCTCGCGGAGCTGGTGCCGGAGCTCGGGAGCTCCCGGCTGGAGGAGATCCGCCGCGCGTTCTGCGACCGGCTGGGTCCGGACGCCCCCGACGCCTCGACCGGGCTGGTCCCGGGCTTCGCCGCGTCCCGGATCGCGCACGGGTTCGACCTGCGCGGCCCCGTGTACACGCTGGACGCGGCGTGCGCGTCGGCGCTGCTGGCGGTCGAGCACGCCGTGCGGGCGCTGCGCGGCGGGCAGGCCGACGCGATGCTGGCCGGGGCCGTCCACCATTCCCACCACGCGACCGTCTGGAGCGCGCTCAGCCGGCTCCGGGCGCTGAGCCCGAGCGAGGCGATCCGGCCGTTCGACCGGGCGGCGGACGGCACCCTGCTCGCCGAGGGCACCGGGATCGTCCTGCTCAAGCGGCTGTCGGACGCCGAGCGGGCCGGGGACCGGATCCACGCGGTCATCCTCGGCGCCGGGTCGTCCAGCGACGGCCGCGCGGCGAGCCTGCTGAACCCGCCGGTGGAGGGGCAGGTCCTGGCGGTCGAGCGCGCCTGGCGGGACGCCGGCCTCGACCCGGCGGAGCCCGGCGCGGTCGGCCTGGTCGAAGCGCACGGCACCGGCACCCCGGCCGGGGACGCGGCGGAACTGGCGACGCTGCGCCGGGTGTTCGGCGCGGACGGCCCGCCGATCGGCCTCGGCACGGTCAAGTCGATGATCGGGCACGCGATGCCCGCCGCCGGCATCGCCGGGCTGATCAAGGCGGCCTACGCGCTGCGCGACGGTGTGCTGCCGCCCACGCTGCATGTGGACGACCCCCATCCCGCGCTGGAGAACGCCAGGCTGCGGCCCGTGCGGGAGGCCGCCGAGTGGGAGCGGGGGGACGGCCCGCGGCGCGCCGTGGTCAACGCGTTCGGGTTCGGCGGGGCGAACGCGCACGTGATCCTGGAGGAGCCGCCGTCCGGTGGCGTCCGTCGGAGGCGGCGGCCCCGGCGGCTCCGCGCGCCGGAGTCGGGCGAGGCCGTCCTTAGGCTGGCCGCCCGCACCACAGACGAACTGGCCGCCGCCCTAGACGTCCCCGACGAGGAACTCCTGGCGCGGGCTTCGGAGGACGTCGCCCCAGACCTGCCCTGCCGGATCGCCATGGTCGCCCCTACCTCGCACAGGCTTGAACTGGCCCGAGCCGTCGTCCAGCGCGGAACGCCCTGGCGAGGCCGCAGCGACGTCTGGTTCTCCCCGCGCCCGCTTCTCGCAGAGGGCGGACGACTGGCCTTCCTGTTCCCTGGCTTCGAGCCCGCTTTCGCCCCTTGCGTGGACGACGTCGCCGAGCATTTCGGCTGGCCGAAGCCGGAGCCGGCCGGGCGCACCGACCTGGCCGGCCACGCCGCGGACACGATCGGCGCCGGACGCCTGCTGGCGTCGGCGCTCGCCGAACTCGGCGTCGAACCGGACGTCGCGGCAGGCCATGGCCTCGGTGAATGGACCGCCATGATCGCCACCGGCCTGCTCGACGCGGACGCGGCGGACCCGTTGATCGGCGCCCTCGACGGTCTGACGGCGGGCATGCCCGAACTCGTGTACGCGGCGCTCGGCTGCGGAGCCGCGCAGGCGGCGGAGGCGGCCGGGGGACGCACCGGTGTCTTCGTGAGCCACGACAACTGCCCGCACCAGTCGGTGATCTGCGGCCCGCCCCGGGAGGTCCGCGACATCCTCGGGCGGCTCGCGTCCGAGGGCGTCCTCGGGCAGGAGATGCCGTTCCGGTCGGGCCTCCACACGCCCTACGCCGAGGCGTACGAGAAGCAGGTGCGGCACGCGTTCGAGGGCCTGCCGATGCACGAGCCGCGCGTGCCGCTGTGGTCGGGGACGACGGTCGCTGCCTATCCGCCGTCGCCGTCCGGTGTGCGCGACCTCGTCGTCCGGCATCTGCGCGAGCCGGTCCGGTTCCGCGGGCTGATCGAGGAGCTGTACGGCACGGCCCACGTGCGGGCGTTCGTGCAGGTGGGGCCCGGGAGCCTGCCGGGATTCGTCGGTGACGGGCTGGGGGACCGGGAGCATCTGGCGATGGCCGTGAACGTCCCGCGGCGGGACGGGATGGCGCAACTCCGGCGGGTCCTCGCCGCGCTGTGGGCCGAGGGCTACGGCGCGTCGCCGCCGCCCCCGCCGGCCACGGGCATGACGCTGGACCTCGGAACGCCGCTGGTCAGCCTGGCGGGTAGCGTGGCGCCCATCAGGCTCACCTCCGCAGTTCCGCCGCTCCCGGCCGACGACCCCGTCATGGCCGAGCTGGAGGCGCTGCTGAACGACGCGGCGACGGGGGCGAAGGCCGTCGTGGAGGCGTTCGGCGGCGGGGCGGCGTCCGCGCCGTCCCGCGACCCGGCGCCGGTGGAGTCCGCCGCCTCCCATGTCTTCTCGCTCGCGGCCATGCCGTACCTGCGGGACCACTGCGTGGTCCCGCAGGCGCCCGACTGGCCTGACATGTCGGACAGGTTCCCGGTCGTTCCGCTGGCGACGCTGCTGGAGGTCATGGCGGGCGCGGCGCGGAACCTGCTGCCCGACTCGGTCGTCGTGGGGTTCGAGGACGTCTGCGCCGTCCGCTGGGTCGTGGCCGCCCCGCCCACCACCGCCGACATCAACGCCCGCGTTCTCGACGGCGCGGCCAGGCCGCGCAAGGTGAAGGTCGTCATCGACGGCTACGTGGACGGGACGGTCCTGCTCGCTGACCAATACCCGCCGTCGCCCCTGCCGGACAGCACGCCGCTGAGCATCGAGGGCCCGCCCATAGTCACCGCGGAACGGCTGTATGAGGAACGCTGGATGTTCCAAGGCCCGCTCTTCCGCGGCATCACCGAGATCACGGCCCTCGCAGAGGACGGTGTACGCGCCGTCCTTGCGCCCCTCCACGCGCCAGGCGCGCTCTTGGACAACGTCGGCCAGCTCTGCTGCCACTGGATCCAGGTCTACGGCGACACCAACCAGACCGTCTTCCCGGTCGGGATCGAACGGGTCTCCCTGTACGGGCCCTTGCCGCCCGAAGGGGAACGCCTGGAAACGACCGTCTGGAACCAGTCCCTGACCGACACGACCATGCGGTGCGCGGCCGAGATGGTCCGTGCGGACGGAACGGTATGGGGACGCGTCGACGGTTGGACGACCCACCGCTTCTACACCGACGAAGCCCTCTGGCGGATGAAGTTCACCCCCGAGGTGTCCGGGACGGGCGAAGCGCAACCGGGCGGCTGGTGCCTGGCCCGCAAACGCTGGGAAGGGACCGTGTCCCGCGATCTCCTCATGCGCCAGTACCTCTGCTCCAGCGAGCGCGCCGAGTACGAGGCCCTCCCGCCGTTCGAGCAAGGCCCATGGCTGCTCGGAAGGATCGCGGCCAAGGACGCCGTCCGGGCCCACCTATGGCGCAACGGCCACGGCCCCCTTTTCCCGGCGGAACTCACCGTCCATGACGGGCCACGGGTCACGGGGCCGTTCAACGAGCCCCTCACCATTTCCATCGCAACAGATGCCGAACTGGGCGTGGCCCTAGTGCGGCCTGGCACCGAACCAGCAGGCATAGGTCTCGCCCAAGACGACGCCACCCAAGGAGACAAGGACGCACGTATACACGCAGCGAAACGAGCAGCACTGCAAGCGATGAACACCGCTGTAGACCGTCCCGAGGTAGCCGTGACCTTCACCGACACCGACCGGCTCCTCGTCGCCACCGGCGACACGGTCATGGCGGTGCAGACGCGCGAAGTCGAAGGACACGTCGTGGCCTGGACGGTCGAGCCCGGCGGAACCGGCATGGAGGAGGCCCGAGCATGAATGACGACCTGGCAGAGGTCGTCCGGATACTGACCGATGTCCTGGGGGAGGACTTCCTCCCTGACATGGAGATCGGGCCGGAGACCACGTTCACCGGAGCCCTCGCTCTGGAGAGCATCGAGTTCGCCGCCTTCGCCGCAGGGCTCCGCGCCCGCTACGGCGACCGAGCCGACCTCCCCGCCCTCGTCGCGGGCCTGGAGCTCGACGAACTCCTCGGCATGACCGTCGGGGACGTCGCGGACCACCTCGCGGGAGCCGCCCGGTGAACGCCCGCCGCGTGAGGGTTCCGTCCCTGCTCGAAGACCCCGGGATCCGCCGGGTGAGAACCCCCGAACGCCGTTTCCTGTTCGCCGTCCCGCCGCTGGGCGACGGCACCGCCGGCAGCGTCACCGCCGACAACGCCGTCGCGGCCGAGCTCGTCCGGCGCGGCCACAAGGTCGCGTGGACCGGGCACCGGGCGTCCCTCGAACCCCGGATCCGCCCGGGCTCCCGGCTCTACAGCGCCGTCGAGGAGGACTTCGAGCGGCGCCTGCACGGGCTCCACGGCGACTGGCTGGGCCTGCGCGGGCTCGCCGCCCTCCGCTTCCTCTGGGAGGACCTCCTCGTCCCGCTCGGCCACGCGATGCTGCCGGGCGTCGAGAAGGCGATCGACCGTTTCCGGCCGGACGCCGTCATCGCCGACCAGCTCGCCCTCGCCGCCCCCGTCGCCGCGCGCCGCCGCGAGCTCCCCTGGGCGACCTCCGCCACGACGTCCGCCGAGTTCACCAGGCCGCTCGCCGCCTTCCCGCGGGTCGAGAGGTGGATCCGGGAGCTGATCGCCGACTTCCAGCTCGACCACGGCATCGAGGACCTGCTCGACCTGCGCTTCTCCGACCACCTCGTGCTGGTGTTCACCGCGGCGGGGCTGATCGGCGACACCTCGTTCTTCCCCGGCCACTTCGCCTTCGTCGGCCCGGCGCCCGAACGTCCCGCGCCGCGCGCCTTCCCGTGGGACGACCTGGACGGCCGGCCCGCCGTCCTCGTCACCCTCGGCGCACCGGACGGCCCGGTGCGCGACCGCTTCTTCCGGGTCGCGGCGGAGGCCGTCCGCGGCCTGGACGTCCAGGCGGTCTTCGAGACGGACCCGGGCGCGCTGCCCGATCCGCCGCCGAACGTCCTCGTCCGGGAGCAGGTCCCGCGCCACAAGCTGCTGGAGCGGGTCTCCGCCGTCGTCTGCGACGGCGCCCACGACACCGTCTGCGCGTCGCTCGCCCAGGGCCTTCCGCTGGTGGCGGCGCCGGTCCGGGACGACCAGCCGGTGATCGCCGGGCAGGTCGAGGCCGCGGGGGCGGGCGTCCGCGTCCGCCATGCCCGCGCCCGCCCCGACGAGCTCCGCACGGCCCTCACCGCCGTCCTGGAGGAGGACCCCTACCGCGCGGCCGCCGAACGCGTCCGCGCCTCGATCACCTCCGCCGGAGGCGTCGCCGAAGCCGCCGACCGCCTCGAGAAGCTGGCCTGACCAGCCCGCGAGGCGGAGGAGGCGGCCCGGCCGTCCGGAACGGCGCGTCGGATCCGGCCGTCGGGGAAGCCCTAGCCGTCGACGACGTAGGAGTCCAGGAGCCCCGCCGGAACCCGGAGGCGGGCCGTCGCCTCCCGGAGCCGGTCCTGCCAATCGGAATCGCCGCGTAGAGCGCCCACGGCCGTTTCGATCGCCGAAGTGGAGCCCCAGAGGGCGGTGTTGCGGGCTTCCAGGTCGCGCTGGTCCCGATTCCACCATGCGGTTATGTGACCGAGCTGGTCGGCGAGGGTGTCGCCGGGAATGACGCGGCCATGGAACGCCGCCCATTCTTCGCTCCGGTGATGCCTGGCCGCGTCTGCGTTCGCCTTATGCGCTTCCTGAAGTTCCTCCAGGACGAGGCACCAGCGATAAGGCGGGGCGAAGAACTCGTTCTCCTCGGCCCCGCAAGGGTGCCCGTGCAGAGCGTCCACGAGATGACCGGCCAGGTCGCTTCGGGCGCTGCGCGCGGCCACGGCGGCGTCGACGGCGTGGGAGACGGTGCAGTCGCGAAGCCGCGCGGGCAGCCCGTCGAGCACGGACGGGGACAGGGTCGGCGTGCCCCAGCCGGTCAGGTGGGCGGCGGCGGCCAGCTCCGCCCAGAGCACGAGTTCCGGACGCGCCTCAAGGGCGCGCTGGGCGGTGCGCATGTCGCGGAGCGTGCAGGGGGAGTCGCGGCAGTCCGCCCCGCACGTGCCGCTCCGCGGGCTCACCAGGACGCGGGCGGACGCGACCGGCGCCGCCTTCTCCAGGTGCGAGCCGTCCGGCATGCGGACCAGGTGCGGGAAGTCCATGCCGTCGGTGAACACGGCGCCCTCGCCGGGCGTGAGCGTGACCAGGAACTGCGACTGGTCGTCGGTGATGTTCATCGTGGCGCCGACCGCGTCCCGGTCGTCCTTCGCCGGCAGCCGGTGGACGATCTTGACGGCGGTGTTCTTGATGACGTCCGGGACCAGCTTCGACGGGATCTGCTCCGCCACGACCAGCCCCTCCCCGTATGCGCGGATCTCCGCCAGGAGGCTCGCGAACGTCTCCACGGCGTGCGACGCGGGGCCCGCCTCCTCGCTCCGCCGCAGCAGCCGGTGCGCCTCCTCGAACACGCTCAGGTGCCGCAGCCCCGCCGGGGCGCCCTGGCGCTGCCGCATCCGCAGGTGCTCCACCAGGCGCACCAGCACCGTGCCCATCAGGAACGCCTTGTCGCGGTCGTCTCCGACGTCCTCGATCTCCAGGACGACGTTGCGGGCGAGCAGCGCGTCGAAGTCGATGGGGTGGCCGCCCTCGAAGAACCGCCCGGTCGTGCCGAGCCGCAGGCTGGACAGCCGGACGCGGATGAACCCGCGCACGTTGTCGGTGATCTCCTGGCCGTAGCCGATGTCGGTCACGACCTGCTCGGCGGTGGCCTGCAGGTCGGCGAGGGTCGGATAGCGGGGAGACGTCCCAGGGATGGCGGGCTCCCCGAGCGCGAGATCCCAGCCGAGCCGCTCGTAGCAGCGGGTCAGCGCCGCGGCGAGCACCTGCGGGAACGGCTCGTCGGCGTCGAAGGCGGCGAGGAACAGCGCGCGGACGAGGTCGGCGTGGGTCTGCAGCGGGAACGGCCGCCCGTCGGGGCCCGTCGCCGGTTCGAGGGGGTTGATGCCGGCGGCGATCGCGTCCGCGTCGCCGGGCCGGATCGCGACGACCTCCGCGTCCGGCAGCCGCGCCGCCATCAGCCGGTACTCCGCCTTGGCCGGCTCGACCACCAGCCACGGCAGCCCGGCGTGCGCGGCGGCGGTGAGCAGCGACCGGACGGTCTGCGACTTCCCGGCGCCGGTCGCGCCGCACACGAACGTGTGCCGGTTCAGGCTGGACAGCGGCAGCGACAGCGGCCCGACCTCGCGGCGGTTGCGGTCCAGGACGCGCCCCAGCGGGACGCTCGTGCCCGCCGGCCCGGACGCGGCGTCGAACTCCGGCGTCACGTCGAACTCGGGCCGCATCGCGAACCGGACCCCGGCGACCTCCCGGACCGGCGGCCGCGCCAGCGCCGCCACCAGCTGCGTGCTCGCCTCGAACGGGCCCGCGGCGCCGGGGACGAGCGCGTACGGCAGCCGGCTCAGATCGGCCGACGCGCACACCAGCGCGGCGACCCGCGCCGCGGCCCGCGGCGTCGCCGCCCCGGCCAGCAGATGGACCCGCCACAGGCCGGAGGTGGCCGCCTGGCGCACCTCGCGGTGGCGGCGCTCCATCCGGACGGCGGTGACCGAGTACTCGGGCGACATCTCCGCCATCGACTGGGCGTGCTGCTGCCGGTCGGCCAGCCGGTCCGCCAGCCGCTCGGTCTCCGGGGCCGTCATCGGCTCGGCGACCAGCAGCCAGGCGAACGGCTGCATCCACACCGACAGCAGGCCGTCCTCCAGGGACGGCCGCGCGGGATCGTCCCGTGCCCCGTCGCCGGGGAGGTCGTCCACCAGCAGCCCGTCGGCGACGGCGCCGATGCCGACCCAGTGCGCCATCGAGTCCTCGGTGATGCCCTCCGGGAGCAGGACGCCGCGACCGCCCGCCGGGAGGCTGAGCGTGGCGGCGCTCCCGGAACGGTCGGCGAGCAGCCCGTCCCCGCCGACGAACACCTCCGTGGGACCGGACGCCTGCGTGCGCCGCCAGCCGACCAGCACCGGCTCCCCGCCCGCGTGGTAAGCCGACACGAGCGCGGCCAGCCGCTGGTCGCGCCACTCGTCCCGCCCGTCCGCCGCGTCCCGCCGCGGAACCTCCAGCAGGCGGCAGACCGGCATATCGCGCACCACGTCCCACATGGTCAGCCGTCCCAGCGGAACAGGTTCTGGAACAGTTCCGCCTGCTCAAGGGCGTCGTCCAGGGCGTTGTGCGTGTGCGGGCGCGCGGACAGCAGCGCGGCCGGCATCTGGCGCTTCGTCGACTGCGCCACCATCGCGCCCGCCTTGGCCGCGTAGAGGCTCTTGATGTCCAGATGCCGTGAATGGCCGAAAGGGGACTGCGACGTGAAGCGCATCCAGTACCAGTACAGCCACATCCAGTCGTAGGCCAGGGGATACGCCACCAGCACCGGCAGCGCGCGGCCCGCGACCGACTTGACCCACGCCGACGCGTCCCGCATCGCCTCCGCCGGATCGCGGCCCTCCCGGGCGAGCCGCGCGCGGTCCAGCCCGCTGACGTCCAGGGCCTGCGGGTCGAAGTCGTCGCTGATCGGCTTCAGCTCCGCGTAGAAGGTCCGCTCGGACGGATCGGGCGCGGTGAATTCCGCCCCGTCGAACGTCCCGCATACGGCCATGCCGAAACTGAGCATCGAGTACGGCCCGGGGATCGGCCCGTCCGCCTCGACGTCGACCGAGACGTACAACTCGACCCGCGCCATCACTCACGCCTTTCCAGGACGGGCGCGGACGCGGCCCGCGCCCCGTCCCCCGCCGTCCGCCATGGGCAGTCAGGCTATTGAGCAAGCCCGCCATTGGGAAGGCCGTTTCGGGGCCGATGGCATGACAAGTTCCGTGTCAATCTGCTTGGGTTGTTTGGGCATCGCCGCGCATACCCCGCAGGGCGTGACGATCGAATCGGCACCCGAGGAGAACGGGGGGTCAGCGTCGTGATGGGCCGACCGGTCGATCCTGCAGGACTGCTGTCGCGCCGCGAGCGGCTCTTCAGCCCCGACCCCCGCCTCGGCTGGGTCTTCCGGGACCGCTGGTGGTTCTTGCGGCCGTTCCCGGAGCCTCCGCCGCGGCAGCAGGCGCTGCCGGACTACCTGGCGCGCCGCGTCCGCGAGACCGAGCAGGCCGCCCAGCGCCGCCTCAGCCGGACCTTCCCGGTGAGCGCGGGCATCGGCTCCCTCCTCCTGCTGTTCGCCGCCTGCACCGCGCCCGGCTCCGGCGCGGCCGTCCCGGTCGGGTCGCTCCTGCTCGGGGCCATCGTGGCGGCGCCCGGCACGGCGCTGACCTGGTGGGCCGTCCGGCAGCGGAACGCCGCCCGCCAGGCGTACGAGCTGGCCCGGCAGCAGATCACGAACGGCTACCAGGACCAGGCGCGGCAATGGCAGGCGCGCAAGCACGCCCACGACACCGCAGAGCGCGCGCGGCTCGACGCCCTGCCCGAGTGGGGGGCCGCCCCACGGCCCGGACGTCGCCTGGACGTTTTCGGCGGGAACCTGTGGGCGTGGGAGGCGCTGCTGACCACGTACGGGACGTCCACACTCGCCGTCCAGCCGTTGCTGGTACTCGATCTGTCCAGGGAGTTCGTCAGCCGCGAACTGGTCGAGCTGGCCCAGGCGGCCTGGATGGGGGTGGACGCGCAACTGCTGCCCAGCCGCCAGGCATCGTCCACCCTCCTGGCGGACATGCCCCCACAGGACCTCGTGGACGCGATCGTCGAATCCATGCACGGCGGTACACCGGACGCGGCACGCGCAGACCGCAGCATGGACGACCGCATCCTCACCAAGGTGTGCGGAGCCCTCGGCGACAACGTCACCTTGGGCCGGATCGCCGCGGCCCTCCGCGCCCTCATGGGCGAACCCGACGACGGCGACCTGCTGACCCGCGAGGAGCGGCGGCACATCACCGGCAACCTCTTCACCGTGGAGTACCGCCGCCAGGCCCACGCCAACCTGTCGCGGATCGAGTCCTACGTGCACCCGCTGGAGAACCTCGGCACCGAGCCCTCGAAGGAGGGCGTCGGCTACCTGACGTGCATCGCGCTCGACAGCCAGGCCCGCAACGTCCGCTCCGAACTGCTCACCGACCTGGTCGTCCAGTGGGTCACGCACCGCATCACCGCGTCCCAGGACTCCACGCCCGCGCTGGTCATCGCCGGGGCCGACGAACTGGCCCGCCGCCACCTGGAACGGCTGTCGGACGCGTGCGAGCGGCGCGGCGTCCCGCTGACCCTGCTGTTCCGGCGGCTGCGGGACACGTCCGCGGAGATGATCGGCGGCGGCGCGGTCGCGTTCATGCGGCTCGGCAACCACGAGGACGCCGCGAAGGCCGCCGACTTCATCGGGCGCGACCACCGCTTCGTCCTGTCGCAGATCACCAAGAACGTCGGCGGGAACGAGTCGCACACGTCCACCGACACGCGGGGCGAGGGAGACTCCGACACCTACAGCACCAGCCACACGACGGGCACGTCCCGCAACTGGGGGACGAGCCGCTCGTCCGGTGTCAGCTACTCGGGCGGCGAGATGTTCGGGCTGTTCCCCGACCGCTCAACGTCCTCCCAGCGCGGCAGCAACCGGGGCGGCGGCAGCAGCACCAGCGACACCCGGGGGACCGCCACGTCGACGTCCCGGAACTGGTCGGCCGCCTACGCCTTCGCCGAGGGCACCAACTGGAGCGACGCCGACACCACCCAGCGCGTGTACGAGTACGCCGTCGAACCCGTCACCCTCCAGCACCTCCCGGACCACGCGCTGCTGCTGGTCCTGTCCGCCCCCGGCGGTGGCCGCACCATCACGCCCGTCGAATGCGACCACCTTCACCGACACCACACGCCTCACCGGGGCCGTCGACCGGATACCGGGAACAGCCGTCTACTGCCGCCCGCAGACGTATCCGTTCGACCGGTTCGGCAAGGAACTCGGCTACCGGACGCTGGGG
>NZ_SMKB01000204.1:0-12985 GCF_004348575.1 Actinomadura sp. 7K534 | reverse complement strand
CCCCAGGCCCCCCGGAAAAGCCTGTGCCCTTCTGGGGGGACGACCCCCCAGGCCCCCCGGAAAAGCCTTTTAGGCCGTAGGGTTTCGGCGTGAACGCAGTGACGGTACGCGTCCCGGCCAAGGTCAACCTCCAGCTCGGCGTGGGTCCGCTCCGCGAGGACGGCTACCACGACCTCGTCAACGTGTTCCACGCGGTGTCCCTGTTCGACGAGGTCACCGCGGCGGACGCCGCGCGCCTGGAGGTGAGCGTCCAGGCCGCTCCGTACTCGCGGGTGGCCGTCGGGGGCGTTCCCGCCGACGGGGACAACCTCGCCGCGCGGGCCGCCGGGCTCGTCGCCGCCCGGCTGGGCGTCGAGCCGCGGGTGTCGCTCCGGATCCGCAAGGCCATCCCCGTCGCGGGCGGCATGGCGGGCGGCAGCGCCGACGCCGCCGCCGCGCTCGTCGCGTGCGCCCGGCTGTGGGACGACCGCGACGACCCCGTCCTCACCCGCGAGGACCTCATGGAGATGGGCGCGGAGATCGGGAGCGACGTGCCGTTCGCCGTCCTCGGCGGCACCGCCGTCGGGGTCGGACGCGGCGAGCAGCTCACCTCCGCGCTCACCCGCGGAACCTTCCACTGGGTGTTCGCGACCGCGGACGGCGGGCTGTCCACCCCCGCCGTCTACGCCGAATGCGACCGGCTCCGCGAGACGCGGGGCGAACCCGCGCCCAGGCCGAGCGTCTCGGAGGAGCTGATGACCGCGCTCGCCACCGGCGACGCCAAGGGCCTCGGCGCCGCGCTGACCAACGACCTGCAGGAGGCGGCCCTGTCCCTGCGGCCGTCCCTGGAGCGGGTGCTGGACGCGGGCCGAGACTTCGGCGCGGTCGGCGCGCTGGTCTCCGGGTCCGGTCCCACCTGCGCGTTCCTCGCCGAGACCGAGGAGGACGCGGCCGGCATCGCCGACGGGCTGGACGGTGCGGGCGTCGCCGCGCAGGTGCTCCGGGCGTCCGGACCCGTCCCCGGCGCGACGCTGGTGTGACCCGCGGTAGCTGCGATCGTCACACAAGCGAACTTCGGGCCGGTGGCGAGCGTCTTGTACCCATGACACCGATTCCCTCAGACGAGGTGAGCCGATGACGTACCTGTCCGGGCTGCTCGGCCTCGTGGCGATCGCGATGATGGCGACGCTGCTCCTGCTGGCCGTACGCCGCGACCGCGCCCTCCGCCGCAACGCTCCCGGTTCGACCGCCGCCCGCCCCCCGCAGGCCCCGCTCGGGCTGCGCGGCGAGAGCGAGGCGTCGTGATGTCGTTCGCGCTGCTGCTGGTCGTCCTCCTGCTCGTCCTCCTCGTCGTCGCGGCCGTGGTGGTCGTCATCGTGGTCGCGTCCTCGCGGAGCGGGCGGCAGGGCCCCCCGCCCGGATCGGTGCCGCCCGGGTACGGGCCGCCGGGGCCCGGCCCGCAGGGGCCGTACGGGCCTTGACCGCCCGCACGATCGGCTCGCCGGAGCCAAATAGACTGATGGCGCCGTGAATCTGATCAATCTTGAGAACGTCGCCAAGTCCTACGGGCCGAAGCCGCTGCTCGACGCCGTGTCCCTCGGCCTCGACGAGGGAGACCGCGTCGGGGTCGTCGGCCGCAACGGCGGCGGCAAGAGCACCCTGGTGTCCGTCGTCGCGCGGGAGACCGAACCCGACGCCGGGCGCGTCACCCACGCGCGGGGGCTGCGGCTCGGCCTCCTGTCCCAGCGGGACGAGTTCCCGGAGGGCGCGACGGTCCGCTCCGTCGTGCTGGGCGACCGCGCCGAGCACGAGTGGGCGGGGGACGTCCGCGCCCGCGACGTCCTCGCCGGCCTGGTCCCCGACCTCGACCTGGACGCGCCGGTCGCCGGCATGTCCGGCGGGGAGCGCCGCCGCGTCGCGCTGGCCCGGCTGCTCGTCCCCGACTCCGACCTGCTGCTGCTGGACGAGCCGACGAACCACCTCGACATCGAGGCGATCGCCTGGCTGGCCCGGCACCTGAAGGCCCGCGGGGTCGCGCTGCTCGTCGTCACGCACGACCGCTGGTTCCTCGACGAGGTCACCGAGCGGACGTGGGAGGTCGTCGACGGCCGCGTCGAACGCTACGAGGGCGGCTACTCCGCCTACGTCCTCGCCAAGGCCGAGCGCGCCCGGATCGCCGCCGCCACCGAGGCCAAGCGGCAGAACCTGCTGCGCAAGGAGCTGGCGTGGCTGCGCCGCGGCCCGCAGGCCCGCACGTCCAAGCCGAAGTTCCGGGTGGACGCCGCGCAGGCGCTGATCGCCGACGAGCCGCCGCCGCGCGACGCGGTCGAGCTGACCCGGTTCGCGACCGCGCGGCTCGGCAAGACCGTCTACGACGTGGAGGACGTGACCGCCGCGGTGGGGGAGGGCGACGCCCGCCGCACGATCTTCGACCGCATGACCTGGCGGATCGGCCCGGGAGACCGCGTCGGCCTCGTCGGCGTCAACGGCAGCGGCAAGAGCACCCTGCTGCGGCTGCTCGACGGGTCCGTGCCGCCGGTGTCGGGGAAGGTGGTGCGGGGCAAGACCGTCCAGCTCGCGCACCTGTCGCAGAACCTCGAAGACCTCGACCCCGAGCGCCGTGTCCTGGAGTCGGTGGAGGAGATCCGGCGCCGCATCACCGTCGGCAAGCGCGAGTGGACCGCGAGCCAGCTCCTCGAACGGCTCGGCTTCCAGGGCGACCGGCAGTGGACGCCCATCGGCGACCTGTCCGGCGGCGAGCGGCGCCGGCTGCAGATCCTCCGACTCCTCATGGGCGAGCCCAACGTCCTGCTCATGGACGAGCCCACCAACGACCTCGACATCGAGACGCTCACCGAGGTCGAGGACCTCCTGGACGGCTGGCCCGGGACGCTGATCGTCGTCAGCCACGACCGGTACTTCCTGGAGCGCATCACCGACCATGTCGTGGCGCTGCTCGGCGACGGCCGCGTGTCGATGCTGCCCGGCGGCGTCGACGAGTACCTCGAACGCCGCGCCGCAGGCACGGCCCCGAAGCCGGCGCGGCCCGGCGGGGCGGCCACCCCCGCGGCGAAGGTCGCGCCCGCGCCGGCGAAGCCCAAGGCCGGCGGGCAGGACTGGAAGGCCCGCAAGGAGCTCGACCGGCTCGAACGCCAGCTGGAGAAGCTTGCCCGGCAGGAGACCGAGCTGCACGAGCAGCTCGCCGCGCACGCCACGGACTACACCAGGCTCCAGGAGCTCGACGGCCGGCTGAAGGAGATCCAGGCCGAGGCCGCGGAGGTCGAGGAGGAGTGGCTGATGCTCGCGGAGGACGTCGGCTGACGTCTGGGATGCTGGCCCGATGACGACCTGGATCATCAGGACGGACGAGCCGGGGGACGGCCCCCGCCTCGCCGTCAAGGACGCCATCGACGTCGCCGGGCTGCCCACCACCGCGGGCTGCCAGGCCGTCGCGGAACGAGCCGAGCCCGCCGCCGCGGACGCCCCCGTCGTCGCCTCGGCCCGCGCCCAGGGCGCCCGCGTCGTCGGCAAGACGAACCTCAACGAGCTGTGCGTGGCCGCCGATGGCGTCAACCCGTGGACGGGGACGCCGGTGAACCCGCTGGACCCGTCCCGCGTCCCGGGCGGCTCGTCCAGCGGCTCCGCCGTCGCCGTCGCGACCGGGGAGGCCGACGTCGCGTTCGGCACCGACACGTCGGGCTCCGTTCGGATTCCCGCGGCGTGCTGCGGCATCGCGGCGCTCAAGACCACCAGCGGCCGCGTCCCCCTCGACGGCGTCTACCCGCTGTCGCCGACGCTGGACACGGTCGGGCCGATGGGACGCGACGTCGCCGCCGTCGTCCTCGGGATGAGCCTCATCGAGCCGGGGTTCTCGCCCGTGCCGTACGACGCGTCCATGACGATCGCGCGGCTGCGGCTCGGCGCCCCCGGCTTCGACATCGATCCCGCGATCGACGCCGCCGTCGACGACGCGCTGCGCCGCCTCGGCCCCCTGACCGACGTGACGTCCGGGTACTACTACGACGCCGCCACGGCCAACGGCCTCTACGTCGCCGAGGAGGGGTGGCGGCAGAACGCCCGCCTGGTGACGGAGCCGCCCAAGATGAGCGGGCGGATCCACCGGCGGCTGCAGCAGTTGCACGACGTCGTCGAAGCCGGGCGCATCGGCTGGGCCGCCCGCGTCCGCGAGGCGATCAGGGCGGAGTTCGACGCGATCCTCGCCCGGCACGCCGCCATCGCCCTGCCGGTGCTGCCCGTCGTCACCCCCGAACCCGACGAGGACGACCATTCCGACCTGCTGCTCACCTCGCTGAACGGCCAGGTCAACGTCGCGGGGCTGCCGGCGTTCGCGCTGCCGGTCCCGCTGCCGGGCTCGCATCTGCCCGCGTCCGTCCAGCTCATCGGCCCGGCGGGCGGCGAGGAGCGGCTCTGCGGCATCGCCGCGGCGCTGGAGGCCGCCCTTTCCTAGGGGCTAATGGCCCTCTGTGGTCTCGTCGAACGGGATGAGGAGGGTGCGGAGCAGGTCGGCGAGGACCTCGCGCTGCCCCGGGCCGAGGCTGTCCAGTATCGCCTGCTCCCGTTCCAGCAGGTCGGCGAACGCGGCGTCCACGAGCGTCCGGCCCGCGTCGGTGAGCCGGACCAGGACGCCGCGCTTGTCCTGCGGGTCGGGATGCCGCTCGACCAGCCCCGCCGCGGCGAGCCGGTCGATGCGGTTGGTCATGGTGCCGGACGTCACCAGCGTCGCCCGCAGCAGCCGGCCGGGGCTGAGCTGGTACGGGCTCCCGGCCCGGCGCAGCGCGGTGAGCACGTCGAACTCCCACGACTCCAGGTCGTGGTCCGCGAACACGGCGCGCCGGGCCCGGTCCAGGTGCCGGGCCAGCCGGGAGACGCGGCTGAGGACCTGCAGCGGCCGGACGTCCAGATCCGGACGTTCGGCGTTCCACGCCTCGACCAGACGGTCGACCTCATCCTGCATGCCGACACCCTACCTGTCTTGATATCGAGAAATATGGCCGCGCCCCCGGCTCGTCACCCGCCCGGGACCCCGGCGACGGGTCCGATCCGCTCCGCGGCGGCCGCGGCCTGCCGGAATCCCTCGCGGTAGGCGGGCGTCCAGCGCGCCAAGTCGCCGACGTTATCCCCGAACGCCTCCCGCGCCCCCTCGTCCGGGACGATCCGGACGTCCGCCGCCGCGTCGCCGAACACCTGCGGGAGCGGCTCGACCAGCACCACCGCGCCGGCGCCCCGCGCCAGGCCCGCGTTGGATCCGCCGCCGAACGCGCCGTCCATGTAGCGCCGGCCGTTGATCGTCACGGGCTCGGCGTAGCCCGGGGCGGCGCTGCTCGCCGCCACCGCCGCGGTCAGCGGGACGCCGCTCGCCGCGTCCCACACGACCGGCTTGCCCGACTCCACGTCCACGGCGGTGACGAGGAGCCGCCGGCCGGGCCACTCGTCGGTCCCCACGAGGAACTCCATGCTCGCCCTGTGCCGCTCCTCCGGCAGCGCCGCCGCCTCCAGCGCCAGCCGCCCGATCCGCTGCCGGGCCTCGTCCGGGTCCAGCTCGGCGGTGCTCCCGATCTCGACCACCCCGGCCATCACCGACCCGTCCACCGGCGGGGGCCGCTCGTCCGAGGGCGGCAGCTCCGCCACCGCGGCCAGCTCCCGTCCCGTGGCGATCATCGCGCCCGCGATCGCGCCCGCCGACGTCCCCACGATCAGGTCCGCCGCCGCCGGCTCCACGCCCGCCCGCCGCAACCCCGCGGCGAGGCCCGTCAGCCACGCCGTCCCGACCGGTCCGCCGGGCCCGAGGACCAGCGCCCACCCGCCTCCACTGTGTTCCATGCCACGACGATAGGGACGCCCCCGGCGGCGCGGCATCCGGCAATGGTCCTAGGCCGATCGAATTCTTGACATCAAGATATGGGTGGGGCATGCTCTCTCTTGATGTCGAGAAAAACAGCGGCAGTACGGGACCCTGTCTCAGCCTGGTCCCCGGCGAAGCCCACGGCACCCGCGAGAGCGACGCATCCCGCGGCGACGGCCGGGAGGCGGTCCGCCGCTCCCACAACCCCATAGACGGGATGCCGCCCGTCCACCGAGGGAAGCTACTCGTTCCCCTGCGGTGTGCCAGCTCGGACGGGCGGGCGGCGTCCGGCGAGATCCCGGCCTCGCGACCCGAGCCGGCGACCCCTGGCCGGTGGCCACCCGGACGAACTCCGGGCGGCCACCGGTTGTCACGTCCCGCCGGCCGTCAGGTCAGCGGGTCGGCGAGCCCGTCCAGGTCGCGGCGGCCCCGGCGGTGCGCCTTCCCGGCCTTCGCCGCGGCCCTCCCCTCGGCCTTCTCCGCCCGCGCGGCGGCCTTCTCCGCGCGCTGCTTCCGGCGCTCCAGCTCCTTGCGGCGGCGGCGCGGGTCCAGCGACGGCCTCGGCTCCAGCCCGGACAGGCCGTTCCAGGCCAGGTTCACCACGTGCGCCGCCACGTCCTCGCGGCGAGGCTTGCGGACGTCCAGCCACCACTGGCCCGTCATCGCCACCATGCCGACCAGCATCTGGGCGTACATGGGCGCGAACTTGTCGTCGTAGTCGTGGCGGTCGAACTCCTGGGCGAGGACGTACTCGACCTCCCCGGCGATCTCGCTCAGCAGGCTCGCGTAGCTGCCGGTGCCCGTGCCGCCGTGGGAGTCCCGGACCAGGATGCGGAAGCCGTCCGGATGCTCCTCGATGTACTGCAGCAGCGCCAGCGCGGCCTTCTCCAGCTTGCCCCGGTAGTGGATCGCGGAGTTCAGGGACTCGGTGACGAGCCGCAGCAGGCTCTCGAACTCGCGGTCGACGACGACCGCGTACAGCCCTTCCTTGCCGCCGAAGTGCTCGTAGACCACGGGCTTCGACACACCGGCCGCGGAGGCGATCTCCTCGACCGACGTGCCGTCCAGGCCGCGTTCGGCGAACAGCGAGCGCCCGATCTCGAGCAGCTGCTCACGTCGTTCCTTGCCAGTCATCCGCTTTCTGCGGGGTCTGGGCGCGGGTTCTGTCACGGAATCAATTGTGGCGGTCAAACCGCCTGCTTGGTCCGCTTGGCCGCCAGCCGCTCGTCGTTCGGCCACCGCACGTCGTACGCGAGGCCCAGCTTCTCGAACGCCCAGATGATGCGCGCGCTGATGTCGACCTGCCCCTTGAGGACGCCGTGGCGCGCGCACGTCGGGTCCGAGTGGTGCAGGTTGTGCCACGACTCGCCCAGCGACGGGATCGCCAGCCACCACACGTTGCGGGACTTGTCGCGGACCTCGAACTCCTCCTTGCCGAACGTGTGGCAGATGGAGTTGATCGACCAGGTGACGTGGTGGACGAGGGTGATCCGCACGAACCCCGCCCAGAAGAGCGCGGTCAGGAAGCCGGCCCACGACATCGTCACCAGGCCCCCGATGGCCGCCGGCAGCAGCAGCGACAGCGCCACCAGCCCGGGGAACGCCAGGTGGATGCGCCTGATGTCGCGGTCGTTCATCAGGTCCTTGGCGAACCGCTCCTTGGACGTGCGGGCCCCGTCGAACAGCCAGCCGTAGTGCGCCCAGGCCAGCCCCTTGGCCAGCGCCTTCCAGTCGTTGCCGAACCGCCACGGCGAGTGGGGGTCCATCTCCTTGTCGGAGTGCTTGTGGTGGCGCCGGTGGTCGGCGACCCACGTGATGACGGGCCCCTCCATGGCCAGGCTCCCGGCCACGGCCAGGAAGATCCGCAGGCCGCGCTTCGCCTTGAAGGACCCGTGGGTGAAGTACCGGTGGTACCCGACCGTGATCCCCCCGGCGGACAGCACGTAGAACACCGCCATGAGCACGATGTCCGTCCAGCCGAGGAAACTCCCCCATGCCAGCGGAACGACCGCGAGCAGGGCCAGGAACGGCACGCCGGTGAACACGGCGATGAGCAGGCGCTCCGCATTGCCCCTGGGTTCTGGCGCGATCTCTGGACGCCGCTGCGGGCGAGGGGGATCCATGGCTGGAGCCGTTGTCATGCGTCACCACTTTCCTGTGGCTCGAGGCGGCATTACCTACGTCAACGTAACCTACGGAACCGTAGGTTCACAGTGGCCGACTGGTAAATTGAGTACGAAACTGCCTCACAGGCCACAAAACTCTCTTGCTACCCAGACGACCGCCAGACCCTCGCGGCAGGGCGGCGAGAGGTGCCTTCACCTGGCCGAACGCGCGACGGTCGCCGGAAGTTCGGCACCGGCCCCGGCACCGTGCCCGGACCGGGG
The DNA here is from genome assembly GCF_004348575.1 of Actinomadura sp. 7K534. Taxonomy (NCBI): domain Bacteria; kingdom Bacillati; phylum Actinomycetota; class Actinomycetes; order Streptosporangiales; family Thermomonosporaceae; genus Actinomadura; species Actinomadura sp. 7K534. The sequence continues at coordinate 4,756 of NZ_SMKB01000204.1, read as the reverse complement.
CGCCACCCGCGCCGGGTGGCATGATGAGGCGTTGCCCACACCGTGCGTTCTAAACCGAGGCGGCCATATCGGCCGACCGGTGCGGCCCAAGATCCTTTCCGTGGAATGGAGTGGGCTCGGCGGCGCCCGGCCGAGTATGGTTGTGGGCCGGTCGGACCGCCGCTCCTCCGGCCCCCGCGTGACTTTCCGGCGTGGTGTAATTGGCAGCACAAGGGTTTTTGGTGCCCTTAGACAAGGTTCGAATCCTTGCGCCGGAGCTGTTGGGAATCCTCCGCGGCGAACCTCCGCGCCGAGCCTCCGGGGCGGGCGGCGGGGTGACAGGCGGGAGATGGGCGGTATCCTGCCCGTGTCGGGTGCGCTGCGACCTGTCATGCCCTGATGGCGCAGGTGGGCGTGCTCGCGACCGATCCCGTCCGCGATGCCGAGGAGCCTCCTTGTGAGCGCTGCGAGCCGCCCGGCCGCCGTCATCGTTCTCGCCGCGGGCGAGGGCACCCGGATGAAGTCCCGCACCTCCAAAGTGCTGCACGAGCTGTGCGGGCGAACCATGCTCGGCCATGTGCTGGCCGCCGCGCGCGAACTGGAGCCCGCGCGGCTCGTGGTCGTCGTCGGCCACCGGCGCGAGCAGGTCGTCGAGCACCTCTCCCAGGCCGCGCCGGACGCCGAGCCCGTCGTCCAGGAGCACCAGGGCGGGACGGGGCACGCCGTCCGGATGGCCCTGGAGCAGACCGGCGCCCTCGACGGGACCGTCGTCGTCACGAACGGCGACCACCCCCTGCTGCGCGGTGAGACGCTGGCGGCGCTCGTCCGGACGCACGAGGCCGAGGGGAACGCGGCGACCGTGCTGACGACCGAGATGCCGGACGCGACCGGGTACGGACGGATGGTCCGCGCCGCCGACGGCAGCGTCGAGGCGATCGTCGAGCACAAGGACGCGACCGACGAGCAGCGCGCCGTCAACGAGATCAACGTCGGCATGTACGCCTTCGACGGCGCCCTGCTGGCCGACGCGCTGAAGCGCGTCACCACCGACAACGCCAACGGCGAGGAGTACCTCACCGACGTCGTGGCGATCGTGCGCGGGGACGGCCACCGGGCCGGCGCGCACCTCGCGGCCGACTGGGTGGAGACCCAGGGCGTGAACGACAAGGTCCAGCTCGCGCAGGCCAGAAGGCAGCTCAACGACCGGATCCTCGAAGCGCACATGCGCGCCGGCGTCACGATCGTCGACCCGGCGACCACCTGGATCGACGTGGACGTGACAGCCGAACCGGACGCCGAGGTCCTCCCGGGAACACAGCTCCATGGACGCACGCACCTGGCCGAGGGCGCGCGGGTCGGCCCCGGCTGCACCCTGACGGACACGCGCGTGGGCGCGGACGCGACCGTGATCAACGCGGTGTGCCTGGAGGCGGAGATCGGCCCCGAGGCGACCGTCGGCCCCTACGCGTACCTGCGGCCTGGCACGCGGCTGGCCCGCAAGGCCAAGGTCGGCGCCTACGTCGAGACCAAGAACGCCGACCTCGGCGAGGGCACGAAGGTGCCGCACCTGACCTACGTGGGCGACGCCGAGATCGGCGACGGCTCCAACATCGGCGCGGGCTCGGTGTTCGTGAACTACGACGGTGTCGAGAAGCACCGCAGCGTGATCGGCTCGCAGGTCCGGGTCGGCAGCGACAACATGATCGTCGCCCCGGTGACGGTGGGCGACGGCGCCTACACGGCGGCCGGCTCGGTGATCATCCAGGACGTCCCGCCGGGCGCCATGGCGGTCGCGCGGGCCCGGCAGCGCAACGTCGAGGGGTGGGTCGAGCGCCGCCGGGCGGGCACGCCCGCGGCGGAGGCGGCCCGCCGAGCACGCGAGGAGGACGCGTCCTAGGGCGCGCCCACCGAGGACCGCCCCGCCGCGCGGCGGGGAGGCGGACGACAAAGGCTTCCGTGCGCCGGACTCTTGTGGTGTGCGGTGAGTGGGGACAACACCCACGTGAAGCGAAGTTCCATTGAGGGGGAGTTGTCAGAGGTGAGTGGGATCAAAGCGAGTGGCCAGAAGAAGCTGATGCTCTTCACCGGCCGAGCCCACCCGGACCTGGCCAAGGAAGTAGCCGACAACCTCCATGTCGAGCTGACGCCGACGTCCGCGTACGACTTCGCGAACGGTGAGACGTTCGTGCGGTTCCTGGAGTCGGTCCGCGGTTCCGACGCGTTCGTGATCCAGAGCCACACCGCTCCCATCAATCAGTGGATCATGGAGCAGCTCATCATGGTGGACGCGCTGAAGCGCGCGTCGGCCAAGCGGATCACGGTCGTGGCGCCGTTCTTCGGCTACGCGCGCCAGGACAAGAAGCACCGGGGCCGCGAGCCGATCTCGGCCCGGCTGATGGCGGACCTGTTCAAGACCGCCGGCGCCGACCGCCTGATCGCCGTCGACCTGCACACGGCCCAGATCCAGGGCTTCTTCGACGGCCCGGTCGACCACCTGTTCGCGCTGGACCTGCTGGCGCAGCACTTCGAGAGCCGCCTGGACACCTCCCAGGTCACGGTGGTGGCCCCCGACGCGGGCCGGGTCCGGGTGACGGAACGCTGGTCCGACCGCCTGGGCGGCGTGCCGATGGCGATCATCCACAAGAAGCGCGACCCGGACGTGGCCAACGAGGTGAAGGTCTTCGACGTGGTCGGCGCCGTGGAGGGCCGCACCTGCGTCATCGTCGACGACATGATCGACACCGGCGGCACCATCATCAAGGCCGCCGAGGCCCTGTTCGACCAGGGCGCCAGCCGCGTAGTGGTGGCCGCCACCCACGGCGTCCTCTCCGGCCCCGCGGTAGACCGCCTGAAGAACTCCCGCATCTCCGAGGTGGTCCTGACCAACACCCTCCCCATCCCAGAGGAGAAGCAGTTCGACAAGCTGACAGTCCTCTCGATCGCCCCCCTGGTAGCCCGAGCGATCAACGAGGTATTCAGCGACGGCTCAGTAACCAGCCTCTTCGGCGGCCACAGTTAAATATTGCATCGCCCTCGGCGGTCAGGCGCTAGAGCGCCTTCCCTTCAACGGGCGATGCGTGCGATCGCTGCATCGCTTCGACTCGCCTGGCGGCTCGCTGCGCGATCAGGTTTCTCGCAGGCTCGAAACCTGCCTTCGGACGCGATCGCGACGGCTCAGGTCGGCGCGTGGTTGCGGCGCCGGCTGAGCGAGCCGCGAAAGGTACCAAGCGCCCCAGCCCGAACACCCCTCCGCACCCCCACGCAAAGCGAGCCGCAGGCGAGCAAGCCCAGCAAGAACCGACAGCATCACAGACAGGCACACCCACGGTTTCGAGCGTGCGAGAAACGAGCGAGCGCAGCGAGCAACCTGGCGCAGGCGTGCACCTTCCGCGGTTTCGAGCGTGCGAGAAACGAGCGAGCGCAGCGAGCGACAAACCGCTCCGGCCTCACGCACAGGCATCAGCCGGTACGGCAACCCCGCAACAACCGGAACGCCCTGCGATCGCGTCCGAAGGCAGGTTCCGAGCGAAGCAAGGAACCTGATCGCGCAGCGAGCCGCTAGGCGAGCCGGAGCGATGCGGCGATCGCGCCGCAGTGCTCGCCGAAGGAAGGCGCGCTAGCGCCTGACGCCAAGAGCACTGCAATGAGTACTGCTAGACTTTGTTAACCCGCGTATGCCCGGGTCGTCAGTGCGGTGTCGTAGTGGAGCCGCATTCCCCGGGAGAACGCAAAGAATCTTTGGGAGCGCACGTCCTGGTCGGCGTGCGTGTATCGCAACGCTCTGTCCGTAGCGGACGTCCGGTGCCGGACGGCCGTGGATCGCAACAACAAGGAGTTTCAGCCGTGTCCGAGGTACGCATCGCCGCCGAGCCGCGCACCGAGTTCGGTAAGGGTGCCGCGCGGCGCACCCGCCGGGCCGGCAAGGTGCCCGCCGTCCTCTACGGTCACGGCACCGACCCGCAGCACATCTCGCTGCCGGGGCACGACCTGATGCTGGCGCTGAAGACGCCGAACGTGCTGCTGACGATCGAGGGGCTCGGTGACGGCCCGAGCCTGGCGCTGCCGAAGGACGTCCAGCGCGACCCGATCAAGGGGTTCCTGGAGCATGTCGACCTGCTGATGGTGAAGCGCGGCGAGAAGGTCGTCGTGGACCTTCCGGTGCAGATCGTCGGTGATGTGGTGCCGGGCGGCCAGGTCGCGCAGACGGAGGTCGAGATCTCCGTGGAGGCGGAGGCCACGCGCATTCCCGAGTCGGTCGAGGTCGACATCAGCGGCCTGGAGCTGGAGAGCCAGGTGCTGGCCCGGGACCTGAAGCTGCCGGAGGGCACGACGCTGGCGGCGGACGAGGAGATCCTGATCCTGCAGATCGTGGACGCGACCGCGTCGACGGAGCCGGAGGCCGAGGAGGGCGCCGAGCCCGCGGCCGAGGGTGCCGTGGGCGAGGGCGAGGGCGCCGCCGAGTGACGGTGGCGCCGATGTGCGGCCGGTAGCCGGCCGGCGTCGTCTTTGACGGCCCCCGCGGTGTGCGTGTGCGCACCGCGGGGGCCGTGTTCGTTCCGTGGAGGGGTTGAGGGTGGATCTCTGGCTGGTCGCCGGGTTGGGCAATCCGGGGCCGTCGTACGCGAAGAACCGGCATAACGCGGGTTTCATGGTGCTGGACGTGCTGGTGATCGCGGGCAGCCTGGCGTTCGACTCGTTCGCCACGCCGGGGAACGCCGCCAGCGTCGTGGTGTCGTCCTCGTTCCTGGCGATCATCGCGATCGGGATGACGTTCGTC
>NZ_SMKB01000203.1:0-13025 GCF_004348575.1 Actinomadura sp. 7K534 | reverse complement strand
GCTCAAGTCATGGCGGATCCTGCGCAAGCTGCGCTGCAGCCCGAGCAAGGCCGGCCACATCGTCAAGGCCATCGCCGCCCTGCAGAATCACCGCGTCGCCCAGGCAGCACGGGGATGAAATGGGTTCCTTGACTCCCGATCAAGGTTTGCTGACTGCGGCGGACACCACGTTCCCGGTGTACATCGACCCGGTTTGGGGTGCGCATAAGGCTTCGGCGTGGGGGATGGTGTCGTCGGGATATCCGAGTGAGTCGTATTACAAGTTCAAGGGCAAGGCGACCGAGGGTGTCGGGCGTTGTGAGGTTGCCAAGGACGGAAACTGCGTCAAGAACCAGACCAAGCGGCTGTTCTACAAGGTGCCCCTGCCGTCGCTGAAGGGCCGCTACGTCCAGGCGGTGGAGTTCACCGCGTTTGAGACCGGCGCATTCAACTGCAATAGCCCGACGTCGATCCAGTTGTGGCGGACTTTGCAGCTGAAGTCGTATGCGACCTGGAACAACACCGTCGGGTCGTGGAGCAATGGCGGTGCTTGGGGCGAGCATCTGATCTCACGTGATGTGGCGTTCTGCTCGAGGACGCCGGTGGAGTTCGGCGGGTCGCTGCTGCGCTCTCATGTGCAGTCGGCCTTGAACAAGGGGTACAGCGACATCACGTTCGGGTTGAAGGCCTATAGCGAAGCGACGATGGACTGGTGGAAACGGTTCGCCGACGACGCCTACCTGACGATCCAGTACAACAATCCGCCCTATACCGTTAACTACAAGTCGATGGCCACTACGCCCGGCGGGTTGTGCGCACCACAGAACGACCCTGTCGTCATCAACAGAGTCCCCAGCCTGTCCGGGTATTTCTGGGACCCCGACGACGAGGACGCCAACAAGGTGCAGCCGGAGTTCGCATCCCACTGGGACACCGGCGACGGCAACGGTTTTGTCCAGCGATGGTCGTCGGGACGGATCGCCCCGGCGGCCGGATCGGGGACGCAGCGTCGCACCACGATGCCGGATACGATCCCGCAGAAGACGCTGATCGGCTGGCACGCGCGAGCCTGGGACGGTGAGCAGTACGGCCCCTGGTCGTCGACCGGAGCGGCACCGGCCTGCTATTTCATCTACGACCCGTCCAAGCCGGCCCCGACCATCACCTCCACCGATTATCCCGACGATGATCAGTGGCACGGCGGTGTCGGCCAGGCGGGCTCCTTCACCATCACCGACCCCGAAGGGGTCGCCAACCGGTACGACATCAGACTCAACAACGTGCCGGTCATGTCGGTGGCCACCACTGACGGAGCCGCACGAACGATCACGCTGGCTCCGAATCAGTACGGCCCCAACTCCGTGACCGTGGTGGCGTTCGCCCCCTCCGGGCAGAACTCTGCAGCCGCGAGCATCAACTTCCTGGCCAATGAGGGCACCCCGGCCAAGGCCCGCTTCCCCCTTGATGAGGGCGCCGGTTCCACGACCGCGACCGCACAGACCCGGGACGGTGAACCACCGATCACCGCGGACCTGCACGGCGGCGCCACCTTCGGTCAGCAGGGCCAGATCGAAACGGCGCTGACCTTGGATGGCGCCGGTCACGCCGGGACAGGGGCGCCCCTAGTGGACACCAGTAAGCAGTTCGCGATGTCGGCATGGGTGCGGCTCACCCAAGCCGGCGTCACCAGGACCGTCCTCAGCCAGGACGGGGCGTCCAAGAGTGGCTTCTACCTCAAGTACGACGGCGCGCTGAACAAGTGGGTGCTGTCGATGGTGAAGTCCGACTCCGCCGAGACAGGCGCCTACCAGGCGGTGTCGAAGAACCCCGCGGAGTTGAACACCTGGACCCATCTGGTGGGGGTGTACGACCAGACCAACAGGCTGCAGATCTACGTCAATGGTGACCGCGGCACCGAGAGCCCGGTGGTGCCCGCGGCCTGGAACGCCACCGGCGGATTTCAGATCGGGCGTAGCAAGTGGCTGGGCAACCCCGCCGACCACTGGCCCGGCATGGTTGACGACGTGCAGGTTTATGACCGGATCCTCTCCGGCCCCGAGATCACCAACCTGTACCAGCAGGCCCCGGTCCTGAAGGCCCGCTGGAAGCTGAACGCCGCCACCGACGGACTCAGCCCCGGCGAGGTCCACGACGGCGGGGCGGCCCCGCCGCTGAAGCTGCGGAACGCAGCGGCCATCTCGGCCGGTGCCGGGTTCAAGGGCCCCTTCATATCGCCTGCGGGACTGCAACTGGACGGGCTGGGCGCCTATGCCGAGGCCGACCCGGCCGATCCCGCGGCCGACTCGCCGCTGATCTCCACCGATGAGAGCTTCACCCTCACCGGGTGGGTGCAGAACATGCAGCGACCACAGACCACTGCCACGGTGTTCTCCCTCCCAGGTACCCAAACCAACGCGTTCGCTCTGCGGTATGTCCCGGACGCGACCGAGCCGGAATACCTGGGCACCTGGCAGTTGGAGATGAACAACGCCGACCTCCCCGCTATTGACCCGTCCAAGCCGCAGCGTCTGACCAGCAACTCCGCGTACACCGAAGACGACTGGGACCACATCACCATCGTCTACGACGCAACGAACCGGACGATGCGCCTCTACATCAACGGCTCCACCGTCAACGGCTCCGACGGGGACTCCGAAGAAGGAGACGTCCGCCCCTTCAAGGCCGCAGGCGGCTTGCAGGCCGGACGTAACGCCTTCGGCGGCAACGGCGCGGGCACCCACTTCTGGCCCGCGGCCCTGGACGACGTCTGGCTGTACCGGGGCGTCCTGAGCCGCACCCAAATCGTCCAGCTCGGACAAGCGATCGAGCTCGACACCGACGACGGACCCTAGACACCCCACCCATGGCGCGGCAGACGCTTCGGCCTCAATGCGTAAGTGTCTGCCGCCGATCCCAGCACATCGACGGATTGGTGCCCCGACGAAGGTCTCGGGGTCGGAGCAGGCGCGTGGGCGCAGGAGGATGCCGTGAGAACAGGCCGCAAGACACTGGTGCTGTCCCGCCCCCGGACGGCACGCGCGGTCGCCGCGGTCATGGCCGTGACACTTGCCGCGGAGCTGCTGTCAGCCACGCCGCCCGCGCTCGCGGATCCCGGCTCTCAGCGCCCGACTGTCAAAGATCACGAGGATCCGGTCAAAGGCCGTGATCTGAAGGTTCGGCCCCGCAAGAAGCCGACCTTGAAACCAGGACCGCCGGCCAAGGCCACCTGGCCCGACCCCGGCACCAGCGAGGTCTCACTGCCAGCCGAATCCAGGCCAGCGGTGCGCGCCGGTTCGCTGCCGCTGCGGGTGCTGCCCGCCAAGAAACCTGCGGCGCGTGGCGAGTTGGGGGCCGCGGGGAAGGTGCGGCTATCGATTCTGGACCGCGCGGCCGCGGCGAGAGCCGACTTGAACGGGCTGGCGTTCACCGTGGCCCGCACCGACAAGCCCAATGCCGGCCAAGTCGGGGTGGAACTGGACTACTCGCAGTTCTCGCAAGCATTCGGCGGCGCCTACGGATCACGGCTACGCCTCTACCAGATGCCCGCCTGCGCGCTCAGCACTCCCAGCAAACCTGAGTGCCGTCTGGCCGCGCCGTTGAAGGCAGTCAACAACAGCGGCGAGCAGACTCTCACCGCCCAGGTGACCGCAGCGCCCGCTACCACCTCATCGGGGACCGAATCTGCGGCTGGGCAGTCAGTAGGAACCCTGTTGGTCGCGGCGGCCGGGGCATCGGGTCCGCAGGGTGACTATAAGGCGACCTCGTTGGAGGCGTCGGCGACCTGGCAGGCCGGTGGGCACGGCGGTGACTTCACCTGGTCCTACCCGATGCGCGTACCGCCAGTTCCCGGCGGTCTCACCCCCAGCGTGTCCATCAGCTACTCCTCCGGCAGCGTGGACGGCAAGACCTCCAACACCAACGGACAACCCTCCTGGGTCGGTCAGGGGTTCGACCTGTGGCCCGGCTACATCGAGCGGCGCTACAAATCGTGCGAGGACGACGGCGCCCCCAAGGACGAGTGGGGAAACTCGCCAGGCGACCTGTGCTGGGGCTACGACAACGCCACCGTCACCTGGAACGGCAAGGGCGGCGAACTGATCAAGACCTCCGACGGCACCTGGCGAATGAAGGCCGACGACGGCACCAAGTTCGAAAAGCTCAACAACTCGTCCACCGGCAACGGCGACAACGACGGGGAGTACTGGAAGGTCACCACGACCGACGGCGTCCAGTACTACTTCGGCCTCAACCGCGTCCCCGGCTGGGAATTGGATAAACCTGAGACCGATTCCACTTGGACCACCCCGGTCTACGGCGATGACGCTAATGGCTCGGGCGATGACGACGACGAACCCTGCCACAAACCCGCTTTCGCCGACTCTTGGTGCCAGCAGGCATACCGGTGGAACCTGGACTATGTCGTCGACCCCGCCGGCAACGCCATCGTCTACAGCTACGCCAAAGAGACCAACCACTACGGCCGCAACCTCAAGGCCGAAGACGAAACCCCCTACGTCCGCGGCGGATACCTGAAGACCATCTCCTACGGGATGCGCAAGGACAGCCTGTTCGCCAAGGCGCCCGCTCAGGTCAGCTTCACTGCCTCCGAACGCTGCATCCCTACTGCCACCTTCGACTGCGACCCGTCCAAGATCGGCAGCAACCCTGACAAATGGTGGGACGTCCCCTGGGACCTGAACTGCAACTCCGGCCAAAAATGCGAGGACACACACGGCACCCTCGCACCGACATTCTGGTCCCGCAAGCGCCTCACCCAGGTCACCACACAGATCCTGAAGCCGGACGCGTCGGGATACCGGCCGGTGGACTCCTGGGCACTCACCCACGACTGGGGCCTGGCCGACATCGAACGCGACCTACTGCTATATGAAATTCAGCACACTGGCCACGCAGCCGACGGGACGAAGGTCACGTTGCCGAAGGTGAACTTCACCCCGGTGCAGCTGCCCAACCGGCTGGACAGGACCGGCGACGACATCCTGCGCTACGTCCGCCACCGGGTCGGCGCCATCCAGGACGAATCCGGCGGGCAGATCGACATCAGCTATACCAAACCCGAGTCCAGCTGCTCGCCGTCAGACCTTCCCACACCGGAGACCAACACCACCCGGTGTATGCCGGTGATCTGGACACCGCCCGGTCACGAGGATCCGATCACCGACTGGTTCCACAAATACGTGGTGACCAGCGTGATGCAGTCCGACCGCACCGGTGGTTCACCGGAAATGGTCACCAAATACCAATACCTGGGCGGCGCCGCCTGGCACTTCGACGATGATGACGGGCTGACCAAACAGAAGAACAAGACCTGGTCGCAATGGCGCGGCTACGGGCAAGTCCGCACCTTCACCGGCGACTACAACGACCCCGCCACCCAAACCGACACGTTCTACCTGCGCGGGATGGACGGAGACCGCAAGACCAAGGACGGCGGCACCAAGTCGGTCACCATCCCCGACGGAGAAGGCGGCACCCACACCGACCACGACGCCTACGCAGGATTCACCCTCAAAACCGTCACCTACGAAAACCCCGGCGGCGCCGTCCACTCCAAAACCGTCAACACCCCCTGGAAAGTCCAGACCGCGTCACGAACACGCTCATGGGGCACCACCACCGCCAACATCACCGCCATCGACACCACCCAGACCTGGACCGCCAAAGACGGCGGCGGCTGGACCCAGACCAAAACCGACAACACCTACCAGCCCTCAGGCCCCGGCACCGGCCGAGTCACCATGGTGGACGACCTAGGTGACACCACCACCAGTGCCGACGACAAATGCACCCGCACCTACTACGCCGACAACACCGCCGCCTGGATGGTGAACTACCCCTCCCGCGTCGAAACCGTCGCCGTCAACTGCGCCACCACACCCGACCGGACCACCCACGTCGTATCCGACACCCGCACCTACTACGACAACGGCGCCTTCGACGACGGACCGACCATCGGAAACGTCACCAAAACCGACAAGATCGCGTCCCACAACGGCACCACCCCCACCTACGCGACCCAGGCAGAAATCCGCTACGACACCCATGGGCGACCGACGCGAGCCACCAACGCCGCCGGCCACATCACCACCATCGCCTATACCGACACCCAAGGCCTCACCACGCAGGTAACCACCACCGGGCCACCCGCCAACCCGGCAGACACCTCCACCTCGCTGACCAGCACCAAGCACCTCGACCCGGCATGGGGCCTGCCGGTCACCGCACTGGACGTCTCCAACAACAACCTGCGCACCGACCTGACCTACGACCCCCTCGGACGCCTGCAGAAGGTATGGCTACCCGACCGCCGCAAAGCCATCCACGCCCCCAACTACGAATACTCCTACCAGGTCACCGACGGCCAGATCGTCGCGGTCACCACCCAGACCCTCGACGCCGACGGCAGCCAAAAACTCGCCCAAATCGAACTGCTCGACGGCCATCTGCGCACCCGGCAGATCCAGGTACCCGGACCGGACGGCAGGCTGATCTCCGACACCTTCTACGACAACCGCGGCCAGGTAGCCACCACCTACGCTCCCTACACCGCCACCGGAGCCCCCGAAACCACCCTGTTCGGCGTCTACAATCCCGGCCAAATCGAAACCCAGACCCACACCGAGTACGACGGGCTGGGCCGCAAAACCGTCGAACGCCTGACCACAGAGAACGGCGAACAACCCGACAGCGAGCTGTGGCGCACCACCTACGACTACGGCGGCGGCAACCGCACCGCCACGACCCCACCCGCCGGCGGCATCCCCACCGCCGAAATCACTGACGCCCACGGCCAGATCATCCAACGCCGCCAGTACAAGGCCGCCACCCCCACCGGTGACTACGACGCCACCACCTACACCTACACCCCGGCCGGGGAGATCGCCTCGGTCACAGACCCATCCGGCAACACCTTCACCAGCACCTACGATCTACGCGGCCGCAAGATCCAGACCACCGACCCTGACAAGGGCGCTACCACCTTCACCTACAACGACCTCGACCAGGTCACCTCCACAACCGACGCCCGCGACAAAAAGATCTTCACCGACTACGACGGGCAAGGCCGCAAAACCGCCACCCACGACGGCTCGGCAGACGGCCCGGTTCTGGCCTCCTGGACTTACGACACCAGCATCCGCGGCAAAGGCAAACTCGCCTCAGCAACCCGCCACACTGCCGACGGCGACTACACCAACGGCGTCTACAGATACGACACCCTTGGCCGCCCCGAAACCACAACCCTCACCATTCCCGGCTCCCAAGGCCCACTTGCCGGAACCTATCCCTTCTCTGCCAGCTACTACGCCGACGGCACCATCAAGGGACTGACGAGCCCCGCGGTCGGAGGACTCCCCGGCGAAAGCGTCATCCACTCCTACGACACCTGGCAGCGCCCCACCGGACTGACCGGCAAGACCACTTACATCAACACCGCCCAATACACCCCCACCGGCAAACCCACCCTTCTCGAATACGGGACAGACCCCAGCAAACAAGCCTGGCAGACCTTCACCTATGAGAAGGGCAGTCAGCGGCTGGCCACCGCCCGCACCTACCGCGCAGCCATAAGCGGTGCCGACCGCCACGCCACCTACCACTACACCGACGCCGGAACCATCACCTCCATCACCGACACCTCCCGCGACGGCATCGACAACCAATGCTTCACCTACGACCACCTGCAACGCCTCAAACAAGCCTGGACTCAGAACACATCCGACCCCTGCACCATCGAACCCACCACCTCGATGATCGGCGGACCGGCACCGTACTGGCACACCTTCACCTACGACACCGCCGGCAACCGCAAAACCCAGACCTTGCACGGCATCGGCGGCGAAACCGACACCACACGCACCTACACCTACGCCGACCCCGGCGACGGCAACCGCCTCAACACCATGGTGCAGACCGGCGGCGACGGCGCCCGCACCGACACCTACGCCTACGACGCCACCGGCAACACCACCACCCGCACCATCGGCACCAGCCCGCCCGGCCAAGGTCAAACCCTCGACTGGGACACCGAAGGCGAACTCACCAAGGTCACCGAGAACGGCGCCACCACCAACTACATCTACGACGCCGACGGCAACCGCCTCATCCGCAAAGATCCCACCGGCACCACTCTCTACATGCCCGACGGCACCGAACTCCGCGCCCTGACCGGCGCCACCACCGCCACCGGCACCCGCTACTACACCTTCGCCGGCCAAACGGTGGCAATGCGCACCTCCGACGGCACGGTCACCTACCTGACCAGCGACCACCAAGGCACCGCCCAGGTCGCCATCAACGCGAACACCCAACAAACCACCATCCGACGCTTCGACCCCTTCGGCGCCATCCGCGCCCTCGACGAGGACGCAACCTGGCCGAGCGACAAGGGCTTTGTCGGCGGCACCCAAGACCCCACCGGCCTCACCCATCTCGGCGCACGCGAGTACGACCCGCAAACAGGCCGCTTCATCTCCATCGACCCACTCATGGACCAAGCTGACCCTCAACAGATGAACGGCTATACCTATGCCAACAACAACCCCATCACCAACGCTGACCCCGACGGCAGAATGTGCCGCAGAACTCCCGAAGGTGTGGAGTGCTTCAACGGTGATGGCGTGGACCGCCGACCAAACAACAAGGGCGGTTACGACGTTTACAATCCTCGTGGTCGTAGAGTCGCCAGAAGCGGTGACAGTGACGCAGGAAGCAGCAGGAGCTCGATTGGGCGCCGCACCATCGGAGCCTCAGGTATCGCCATTCCTAAACATCTCGAAGAAAAGCGTTTTAGGAAACTTTTCTGGAACCTTTATGGTCAAATGACCAACGGGCTCGTCATCAAGGACCCCGACTACCTATACGCGGTTGAACTTCAAGCAGCACTCAACACCTGTAGAGAAATAGACGAATGCCTACAAGACGGATACACGAAATTTCTAGCCGCATTCTCAATTCTGAATGCCGGGCTTTTTGTTGGTTCGGGAGGTGGGCGCAGCGGTTCGCGCAAGGGAAGGGCTAACGGAGCACTCGTTGCCAAGTCGAAAAGGCGTCTAGGGATATGCAGCAGCAGCTTCGTCCCCGGCACGCCCGTCCTCATGGCCGATAGGAGCCACAAGCGCATCGAGGACCTCGAAACCGGCGACAAGGTCATTGCAACCGACCCCAAGACCGGACGCACCGAAGCCAAACCCGTCATCGCCACCATCACCAGCAAGGGCGACAAAGACCTCGTCCGAATCACCATCAACACCGATGCCCCCCGCCGCTTCCGTGCAAGCGGCAACGAACCACCACACGCCAACACCAAGGTCATCGCTACCAAATTTTCCAACAGCGGCGTAATCATCGCCACCGACACTCACCCCTTCTGGGTCGCTGGCGAAATCAATGCCTGGGTGCAGGCCGCCGACCTCAAGCCAGGCATGTGGCTCCGCACCAGCGCCGGCACCTACATCCAGATCGCCGCCACTGAGCACCGGACTGCTCGCCACCAGCGGGTCTATAACCTCTCGATTGGAGACATTCATACCTTCCACGTGCTTGTGGGTGAAACGTCAGCGCTTGTTCACAACGACGGCAGAGATGATCGCCCTGTAGCCGCTCGGATTCCATCCCTGGAGGGGCTGACGCAAACTAGGGCACACGACATACTGGAGCGCGGTGGGCTAGAACTGAAGTACATGGCGGGGAGTGGTAAGTGGGTCAGATATGATGCTCCAGATGGTAGTAGTGTCCACATCGAGATGGTGAACGGTCGCGTCGTGCGCACATCCGTTATCGACATGGGGCCGAACACGAAAAATAGGACTCAGAGGTGGACACCGGATGGTGAGAGGACGGATTCGCACGACACAGGAGAAAGGATTGAATGTTAGGTGACCGCAGAACTTAGATCCGCCTGCGAGGAAGCCCGTTTCGCTTTGGCTGGGTATGTGAATGAATTTTTTGAGGAATTCGCTTATATGGCAGGCTCGGAGGAGCAGTGCCGGATCGTGCTGGCAAAAAATGCCGGGATAGAAGAGGTGGCCATACGACTTGCAGGTATTCGCTTTCTGTCTATCACTAACTCGGCTGCGTTGAGCGATGGATCCTCTATTGTCGATGAAATCTCTATTTCTTACCTTCCGTCGACCGGAGGAAATTGGCCCACTGGTGCCGAGTGCATGATTCGGCAGTTTTCTGAACTCCCGTCCCTGGTGTGGTTGAGGATCACTGGCTTGGTTGAGTTGAATGTAATTTCATCGATGCTAAACATTTCTCGTTAGATCCGGGGCCGATGATGCCTGAAAGGTGATTAAGAGTGTGTCTCACGTGGGTTGCGGGTGTTCTGCGGGATAATGCGGGATCGTGTCGTCGGATCTTGCGTTGCGACTGGTGCCGGATGAGTTGTGGGAGCTTGCCGAGCCGCTGATCCCGGCGTTCAGGCCGCGGCGGCAGGGTGGTGGGACGGCGGTGGATGATCGGGCGGTGTTCACCGCGATCGTGTACGTGCTGACTAGTGGGTGTGCGTGGCGCCATCTGCCTGGGGAGTTCGGTGTCAGTGTGCCGACCGCGCATCGCCGGTTCGTCGCCTGGACGCGGGCGGGGTTGTGGCCGCGGCTGCATCGCGCGGTGCTGGACGAGTTGGGTGCGCGAGGGCAGGTGGACTGGGCGTCGGCGATCGTGGACGCCGCGGCCGTCCGCGCGAAAAGGGGGGCACGCTGACGGGCCCCAATCCGGTCGATCGAGGCAAGAAGGGCAGCAAACTCCACGTGCTGTCCGATGCTGCCGGGTTGCCGTTGGTGGTCGCTGTGTCGGCGGCCAACGTTCACGACAGCCAGGCCCTCAAGCCGCTGCTGATGGCGTTGCCGGCGATTCGATCGCGCCGTGGGCCACGTCGGCGGCGGCCGGTGAAGATGCGCGCCGACAAGGCGTACCACTCCGCCGAGCACCAGGCCTGGCTGCGGGGACGCGGAATCAAGCCGCGCATCGCCCGTCCCGGCATCGAGTCCGGTGAGCGCCTGGGCCGCCACTGCTGGGTGATCGAACGAACGCTGGCCTGGCTGTTCGGTTACCGGCGCCTGACCATCCGCTACGAACGCCACGGCCACCTATTCAACGCCTTCCTCGTCCTGGCCGCCGCCATCACCTGCTACAAGAAGCTCGCCAAACAGCCCACATGAGACACGCTCTAAGTGAGACAAGGTTGGAGTACCACTATTAGCTCGCCATCAAACGGAATTCACGCATTTGAGAGGCGGGCACCGTTAGAGCTGGGCTTCTTCCGCGTGGCCTCGGGAGCCAGTTTCGGGAGCCACCGCAGTCAGGCCTCCCCAGACTCAGTGCGACGTAGTCACGGCGTTCGTGCAGTGAGGGCTCCCCGGTCGACTCGGATCGACCTAGATCGACTCTCTTGGATTGCTTCACACCGAAGAGGCCACTGGTTCGAACCCGGTGTCGTCCACCACATTTTCGGCGGGTCAGACAAGGTCTCGGGTTCACTCCGAGACCTTCTTCGATCTTGAGGCCCCAGCGGAGCCACCGCTCCGGGAAGTACGTGGACTCCGCGGGACGGCTCCGGCCGAAGACCGTGTTCAGAGTTCGGGCCACCGGTGATGGCCGGCCTCGACTGGTGCCGGTAGACCTTCCCGGTGACGGCGGTCCCCGCCTGCCTCACGAGATCGGCGATCGTCTCCAGTCGGTGTCCTGCTCCATCTGGGTGATCTTTACGACGACGCCACGGAACAGGTCGCCGGCCGCGGGGATCCTGGCGGCGTCCAGCTCGCACGCCAGGCACAGCGCCGTCAGCCGGGTAGCGGTGACCTTGTGGGCCGTGAGCGGTTCCTGCCCGGTGAACACCGGAAGCACGGCTTCTTCGAGCCGGCTTGCGGCTTGCCTCGCCCACACGCTCGGTGCCGTGTCGTCGAGCGCCCGGCGCCCACCGCGGATGTTGCCGGCCAGATCGCCGCTCGCGGCCGCCGCATCGCCGCGGACCAGCCTGACGCAGGCCGCGCCGTGCAGGACGCCGCTGACCCGGCGACGCCAGACGCGTTCCGGCTCCCGGCTGAAGAGGTAATGGCGAGTCTGGTAGTACAGGCCGCGTTTGAAGACACGATCAATTGCGCGGTCCAGCAGCAGCGAACCGGACTTACCGTTACCGAGGTCCTTGGGCAGTCCACGGAGGACATTCCGAACATGGTCCTGCTGTTCCTGCCAATCGTCGCCCAGCTCACCGGCTCGCTTCTTGTCAATGGAGATGTCGGGGTCGGTGGCCAGCGAGTATCTCGCGTATGCGGAGCGTTCGCCGGTGATGGCCGCGCTCAACCGAGCGGTTCCGGCGATCGCGGTGGTGAGGTCGCGCCGGCAATCGTGGTCTGGGACGAGCGTGTGGGCCAGTTCCTGCGTGGTCGCTCCGGCCGCCTTGAGCTCTTCCCGGCAGTCGGCGGCCACGTCTTTCGCCACCCAGAGCGAATGGGCACCGCAGTGGTGGCGGATGTTCCAGACCGCGCGGGCCAGCAGTATCCGCGCGAGTAGCGGCGCCACCCGGTCGACGTCGGTGGCGATGCGATGGGCGAAAGTCCTGCGGTCGATTCCATCCGGTCGATCCATGAGGGGCTCCCGTCCGCTGGACGAACCACGCCTTCCCCGGAGTCTAATCATGAAGTGCAGCATGTCGAGGTTCTCGGATTGCCGAGGCCAGACTTATGGGCCCTAATGCATCGAGCAGAGTGGGTTGCCCGAAGCCTGCCTAGAGGAGATCTATTCTCAAGCGGCCGTGAGACCGGGCGCGAATATGCCGTTCCGTCCGACCGCATCGAAGTCTTGACAGCAACGTGATCTTCCTTGAGCAGGTGCCAGTGTCCGGGTGGGGACCAGCGGGCGGCGGTGGAGGGGCAGTTTGTGGCTGCTCATGCCCCGGCGCCCGCTCGTCCCTTTCAGGCCGGGGTTCGGGTCGGAACCTGTCAAACCGGATGAGACGTCAGGCCACGTGGGTGGTTTGTGGCTTGTTGTCGGTCTGGGGTTGGGGTGGCGGGTTGATCCAGACC
>NZ_SMKB01000202.1:0-13118 GCF_004348575.1 Actinomadura sp. 7K534 | reverse complement strand
CCGAGATCTACACAAGGCTATTCGTCGGCAGCGTCTGATGTGCATATGAGACAGCGGCTACGGCGCGTCCCCCGTCACGACGTTCGAGCTCTACACCCGCCTCCGCGCCGTGTCCCCCCGCCTGGAGGTCGTCGGCATCGAGATAGACCCCGACCGCGTCGCCGCCGGGGTCGCCTTCCTCTCCGCGCTGGACGCGTCCAAAGGAGATCACCCGAAAGGAGGCTCCGGCGCCTGCGAGGGCCTGTCGTTCCGGCGCGGCGGCTTCGAGCTCCCGGTCGCGCGCCCGCCCGTCCTGATCAGGGCGTTCAACGTCCTGCGCCAGTACGACGAGCCCGCGGCCTGGCGCGCCTGGGACGAGATGTGCGCGCGCCTCGACCCGTCCGGCGTCCTCGTGGAGGGGACGTGCGACGAGATCGGGCGCCGCGCTGTGTGGGCGACCCTCACGCCGGGCGGGCCGCGGACGATAACGTTCGCGGCGCACCTGCCGACGCTCGACCGCCCGTCCGCCCTGGCGGAGCGGCTGCCGAAGACGCTGATCCACCGGAACGTCCCGGGCGAGCCCGTCCACGCGTTCCTCGCCGCGTTCGACCGCTGCTGGGCGACCGCCGCGCCGCACTCGGCGTTCGGCCCCCGCGCCCGCTGGATCGAGGCGGTCCGGCTGCTGTCGGCGGACTACCCCGTGCTGACCCGCCCGCCCTACGGCGGCCGGAACCGCTGGCGCCTCGGCGAGGTGACCCTCCCCTGGACGGCGGTCGCGCCCGGCACCGGGTGACCCGCTACCCGCGCTATTCGCGGTGGAGCTTGTAGGGGGCCGCCTGGACGCGCGGCTGCACGTCGATCCGGTCGATGTTGACGTGCGGCGGACGGGTGACGACCCAGGCCACGCAGTCGGCGACGTCCTCGGCGACCAGCGGCTCGGCGACGCCCTCGTACGGCTTGGCGGCCTTCTCCGCGTCGCCGTGGAACCGGACCAGCGAGAACTCCTCCGTCTTCACCATGCCCGGCGCGATCTCGGTGACGCGGACGGGTTCGGCGACCAGTTCCAGCCGCATCACCTCGTTCACCGCGTACGCGGCGTGCTTGGCCGCGTTGTAGCCCGCGCCGCCCTCGTACGGGAAGTGCGCCGCCAGCGAGGTGACGTTGACGACGTGCCCGGCGCCGCTCTCGATCAGCTTCGGCAGCAGGGCCTTCGTCACCCGCACCAGCCCGAGGACGTTGGAGTCGTACATCTTCTGCCACTCGCCCAGGTCGGCGTTCGCCACGGGGTCGAGGCCGAGGGCGCCCCCGGCGTTGTTGACCAGCACATGGCAGCCGCCGACCGCGGCCGCGAGCGCGTCCACCGACTCCTGCGAGGTCACGTCGAGGGCGATCGGGACGACCCGGCCCGCGCCCGGCTCGCCCTCGGCGATCTCCTTGGCGAGGGCCTCCAGGCGGTCCCGCCGCCGCGCGGCGAGCACGACGTGGAACCCCTCGGCCGCCAGGCGCCGCGCCGTGGCGGCCCCGATTCCGCTGCTTGCTCCGGTGACTACCGCGGTCTTACGCATGCGTCCAGTGTCCCGCTCGCGGGCGCCGGTGGCGGAGCCGGGACGGCCCGATCACCGGTGAGACCCGTCACTGTGGCGGCGGATGACGATTGGCCCCCTAACCGAGGGAACACCCAACGCGGTCGATAGGTTGCACTACCGGAGGTGATGTCCGGTGTCGCGTCGTATCAACCGGGTTGCGACGGTCAGTGTTCATACTTCCCCCCTTGATCAACCGGGTACCGGCGATGCGGGCGGCATGAACGTCTACATCGTCGAGGTGGCCAAGCGCCTCGCCGCCAGAGGCGTCGAGGTCGACATCTTCACCCGCGCGACCTGCCGCGCGATGCCCCCCGTCGTCGAGCTCGCCCCCGGCGTGCTCGTCCGGAACGTCGTCGCCGGGCCGTTCGAGGAACTGGACAAGACCGACCTCCCCCGGCACCTGTGCGGCTTCACCTCCGGCATCCTGCGCGTGGAGGCGGCGCACGAACCCGGCCACTACGACCTCCTGCACACCCACTACTGGCTGTCCGGCCAGGCCGGGTGGGCGGCGAAGCAGCGCTGGGGCGTCCCGCTCGTCCACTCCATGCACACCATGGCCAAGGTCAAGAACGCGGCCCTCGCGGACGGCGACAAGGCCGAACCGGTCGAGCGCGTCCTCGGCGAGGAGCAGGTCGTGGCGTCGTCCGACCAGCTCGTCGCCAACACCGCCAAGGAGGCCCGCGAACTCGTCGACCTGTACGGCGCCGACCCCGCCCGGGTCGCGACCGTCAGCCCCGGCGTCGACCTGTCGCTCTTCCGCCCCGAGTCGCCGCTCCTCGCCCGCGGCGCCGGCCTGTTCCCGCACCGCACCGGCCCCGCCCGCCGCCGCCTCGGCCTGCCCCGCGACGCGTACGTGCTGCTGTTCGTCGGCCGCATCCAGCCGCTCAAGGCCCCGGACGTGCTGCTCCGCGCCGTCGCCCGCATGATCGCCGACGACCCGGCGCTGCGCGCGAAGCTCGTCGTCGCCGTCGTCGGCGGCCCGAGCGGCTCCGGCCGCTGCCGCCCCGAGGGCCTGCAGAACCTCGCCGCCGAACTCGGCATCTCCGACGTCATGCGCTTCGAGCCGCCGAGCCCGCAGTCCGAGCTGGCCGACTGGTACCGGGCCGCGGACGTCACCGTCGTCCCGTCGCACAGCGAGTCGTTCGGCCTCGTGGCCGTCGAGTCCCAGGCATGCGGGACGCCCGTCGTCGCATCCCGCGTCGGCGGCCTCTGCACCGCCGTCGCCGACGGCGACTCCGGCGTACTGATCTCCGGCCACGACCCCGCCGACTACGCCGCCGTGCTGCGCCGGCTGCACTACGAGCCCGGCCTGTACGCCCGGCTCGCCCGCGGGGCCGTCCGGCACGGGAACAGCTTCGGATGGGACGCGACCGTCGACAACCTCCTTGAGGTGTATACCGGAGCCATGTCCATTCCAGCCGTGCAGGTCGCCACACCTGCGGAGGTATCAGCTTGAGTCCGGTCGAGACCATCCGGGAGACCCTGCGGGCCGCGGAGCTGGAGTTCGACGAACCGCGCGAGGACGCGTTCTTCGTCAAGCTCCCCGGGCAGCGCAAGCTCGCCACCATGACCTGGCTCATCGTCGGCGAGCACAGCCTGCACGTCGAGGCGTTCTTCTGCCGCCGCCCAGACGAGAACCACGCCGAGTTCTACCGCTTCCTCCTGGAGAAGAACGGCCGCATGTACGGGGTCGCCTTCGCCTTGGACGAGGTCGGCGACGTCCACCTCGTCGGCAAGGTCCCCCTGCAGTCGGTGACGCCGGACGAGGTCGACCGCCTGCTCGGCTGCGTCCTCACCTACTCCGACGACAACTTCGACAAGGCGCTCGAACGCGGATTCAAGTCGTCCATCCAGCGCGAGTGGGACTGGCGGGTCAAGCGCGGCGAGAGCCTCGCCAACCTCCAGGCGTTCGCGTCCTTCGCCGACCCCGCCAACAGGGACCCCGCCGAGGGCCAGGGGGACGGGACGGGCCGATAAGCTTCGGTCCCATGGCGACCCTGGTATTGCTCCGGCATGGTGAAAGCGTCTGGAACGCGGAAGGGCTGTTCACCGGGTGGGTGGACGTCGATCTGTCCGCGAAGGGGGAAAGTGAGGCGACCAAGGGCGGCGACCTGCTGCTCGACGCCGACATCACCCCCGACGTGGTACACACCTCGCTGCTGAAGCGGGCCATCCGCACCGCCAACATCGCCTTGGACGTCGCCGACCTGCTGTGGATCCCCGTCCACCGCTCCTGGCGGCTCAACGAGCGGCACTACGGCGCCCTCCAGGGCAAGAACAAGGCCCAGACGCGCGAGGAGTTCGGCGAAGAGCAGTTCATGACCTGGCGCCGCTCCTACGACACCCCGCCGCCGCCCATCAAGGACGACGACCCGCTCTCCCAGGTCAACGACCTCCGCTACGCCGAGCTGCCGTCCGAGCTGATCCCGCGCACGGAGTGCCTCGCCGACGTGGTCGACCGCCTCCTGCCGTACTGGTACGACGCGATCGTCCCCGACCTGGCCGCCGGCAAGACCGTCATGGTGGCCGCGCACGGCAACTCGCTCCGCGCCCTGGTCAAGCACCTGGACGACGTCTCCGACGAGCAGATCGTCGGCCTCAACATCCCGACCGGCATCCCCCTCGTCTACGAGCTGGACGACGACTTCGCGCCCCTCAAGCGCGGCGGCGAGTACCTCGACCCGGCCGCCGCGAAGGCCGCCATCGAGGCCGTCAAGAACCAGGGCGCCGCGAAGAAGGGCGACGCCAAGGCCGCCGCCCCGTCCGCGAAGGACGCCAAGTCCAAGGAGAAGGACAAGCCGCGGCGCGGCAGGCGCAACAAGTAGCACCTGAGGAGTGGCTCCGGGCACCCGCCGCCCGCCGTGGCGGCGGGTCAGAGCTCGTTGATCTCCGCTGGGCGCTGGCCCGTGACGAGGTAGACGACGTTCTCCGCCACGTGGACGGCGTGGTCGGCGAACCGCTCGAAGTAGCGGCCGGCGAGCGTGATGTCCACCGCCGGTTCGACGCCGTGCTTCCACTTGGGGGACAGCAGGAGGTCGAACAGACGCCGGTGGAGGCGGTCCATCTGGTCGTCGTCGGCGTCGAGCTCCAGGCCCATCTCGACGTCCTGCGACGCGATGACGCTGCCCGCCTTCGCGATCATCCGCTCGGCGATCTGCCCCATCTCCAGGACGGTGGCCTGCAGCTCCGGCGGGACGGCCGACTCGGGGTGCCGGCGGCGGGCGGTCTTGGCGATGTGGACGGCGAGGTCGCCCATGCGCTCCAGGTCGCCGCTCATCCGCAGCGTGGTGATCAGCGTGCGCAGGTCGCCGGCCACCGGCTGCTGCCGGGCCATCAGGTCGAAGACGACGTCCTCGAGCTCGGCGTCGATCTTGTTGACCTGGTCGTCCCCGCTGATGACCTCCTCGGCCAGTCGCAGGTCGGCGTCCAGCAGCGCGGTCACCGCGCGGGCCATCGCGGACCGGACGAGCCGGGTCATCTCGACCAGCCGGTCGGCGAGGGAGTCGAGTTCCTCGTGGTAGGCGTCGCGCAATTCAGAATCCTTCGTTTCGTACCGGGGCGAATCGGGCGGTGTTTCGGGGGGCTACGGGGGCCGTCCGGGGTGTCCGGGCGTACTCGCCCACGCCACAGCCTGCCGCGGCGACATGAACGACCGCGGATAAGAAGGTGAACATTCGGGGAACGAGATCGCCCTGACCAGGGCCGGGCGCCGGGACGGGGCCGAGCGCCGCTTACCATCCGAGGTGTGGAGGTCGAAGTTGTCGCGGTCCTGACCGGGCTGGCCGGACTCGCGATCGGGCTGACGACGGGATTGGCGGTGCGGGTGAGCGAGCGGTCCCATCGGGCGGCGGCCCCGGCGACGCCGGTCGGCGTCCTGCCGCCGGGCGTGGCCTCGGTGCTCAGCGTCCTGCGGTCGTCGGCGGTCGTGGTGGACGTCGAGGACCGCGTCCTGCGCGCCAGCTCCGCCGCACGCGCCTACGGCCTGGTCAGCGGCGACCGGCTCGTGGTCGACGAGGTGCTCGCGATGGCGCGGCTCGTCCGGCGGGACGGCGAGATCCGCGAGACCGAGATCCAGGTCGGCTCGACGGCCGCGCGGAGCCGCGCGGACGGCCGCTGGTTCGCGGTGCGGGTGACCCCGCTCGGCTCGCACGGCCTCGTCCTCGTGCTGGCCGAGGACCTCACCGACATGCACCGCACCGAGGCGATCCGCCGCGACTTCGTGGCGAACGTCAGCCACGAGCTCAAGACCCCCGTCGGCGCGCTGTCACTGCTGGCCGAGACGGTCGAGAACGCCGCCGACGACCCCGAGGCGGTCCGCCGGTTCGCGGGCCGGATGCAGTACGAGTCGGTGCGGCTGACGAACCTCGTCCAGGACCTGATGACGCTGTCGCGCGTCCAGGGCGACGAGCCGCTCCCCGACCTGCGTTCCGTATCCGTGGACGAGGTGGTCGCCGAGGCGATGGAGGGCTGCCGGACCAAGGCGTCCGCCAAGGAGATCGAGCTGGCCGCCGGCGGCGAGGACGGCCTGCGCGTGTACGGCGACCAGGAGCTCCTCGTCAGCGCCCTGCGCAACCTGGTCGACAACGCCGTCGCGTACAGTCCGGAGAACACCCGGGTCGTCGTCTCGGCCGGGCGCTGCGGCGACGACCAGGTCGAGGTCAACGTGACCGACCAGGGCATCGGCATCCCGGACGGCGAGGTGGGGCGCATCTTCGAGCGCTTCTACCGGGTCGACCCGGCCCGCTCCCGGCAGACCGGCGGCACCGGCCTCGGGCTCGCCATCGTCAAGCACGTCACCGGCAAGCACGGCGGGGACGTGACGGTGTGGAGCAAGGAGGGCCACGGGTCGACGTTCACGATCCGGCTCCCGCTGCTCGGCACCGCCGCGCGCGGGACGGCCGCGCGCAAGGACGCCGACGCAGAGAACAACACCGATAACCCTGCCCAGGAGGCACCGTGACCCGCGTGCTCGTCGTGGAAGACGAGGAGTCGTTCAGCGACGCACTGTCGTACAACCTGCGCAAGGAGGGCTTCGAGGTGGCCGTCGCCGCCACCGGCCCCGACGCGCTGGACATCTTCGAGCGCAACGGTGCCGACCTCGTGCTCCTCGACCTGATGCTCCCCGGGCTGCCCGGGACGGAGGTGTGCCGGGAGCTGCGGACCAGGTCCAGCGTCCCCGTCATCATGCTGACCGCCAAGGACAGCGAGGTCGACAAGGTCGTCGGCCTGGAGCTAGGCGCCGACGACTACGTCACCAAGCCGTTCTCGACGCGCGAGCTGATCGCGCGGATGCGGGCCGTCCTGCGCCGCCAGGGCGAGGTCGAGGAGCTGGCGCCCGCGACCCTGGAGGCCGGTCCCGTCCGGATGGACGTCGAGCGGCACATCGTCAGCGTCGGCGGTGAACCCGTCCAGCTCCCGCTCAAGGAGTTCGAGCTGCTGGAGGTGCTGCTGCGCAACGCGGGCCGCGTCCTGACCCGGATGCAGCTGATCGACCGCGTGTGGGGCGCCGACTACGTGGGGGACACCAAGACGCTGGACGTGCACATCAAGCGCCTCCGCGCCAAGATCGAGGAAGTGCCGTCCGCACCGCGCTACATCGTCACCGTCCGCGGCCTCGGCTACAAGTTCGAGCCCTGAGCACATACTGGAACGGCCCGTGCGGCGGTCTCGCCGTACGGGCCGTTCTGTGCGTGCGTGGTGTGCGGGGTCAGTGACCGCCGGCCGCCGGGGAATCCGTGCTCGTCGGCGACGGGGACTCGGCACCGCTCGGCGACGGCGACGCGCCCGGCTGGGCCGGCTCGGTGCCCGGGGACTGCCGGTTGCCGTTGGTGGCGCCCGGCGAGCCCGGCGCCTGGCCGTTGGGCGTGACCAAGGGGTAGGTGCTGTACTCGTCCTGCTGCAGGATGAGCGGCACCTTGAACTCCACGGCCCCGGCCTTCTCGAACTGCATCCGTACCGTGATCAGGCCCCCGGCGATCAGGTCCGGGTCCTGCAGCCCGTTCAGGACCACTACCGGCTGCCCCTCTCCCGTGGGCGGCGTAGGAGCCCCGATCGTCGGGCCGGCCGTGTTCTGGGACGTCGGGCTGGCCGTCGGGCTGGCGGTGGAGCCGGGGCCGGTCGGCGCCGGTGTCGCGGTCGGCTGCGCGGTCTCCGGAGCCTCGGGGCCCGGGTCGACCGTCGCGTCACCGCGCAGCATGACCAGGCTGCCCGACCCGTCCCGCGCCGCGGGCGGGAGCGTGATGCCGCCGCCCCTGATCATCGCGGAGCCGAACTGCGGCGAGCTGACCGAGGTGAGCCGGTCCTCCCTGCCGATGACCTGGTTGATCAGCACTCCGTAGAGCGGAAGCGACGCCCCCTGGGCGACCGGCACCTCGGGCTTCGGGCCCAGCACGAACATGTTGCGCATCACGATCTGCGGCGCGTTGTCGTCCAGCGGGACCGACACGTTGACGCCCTCGGTCAGCCGGACCGGCGCGGCGGACTGCGCATCCATGCCGGCGCCGCAGCCGGAGATCACCGGCGCGATGGCGACGGCGCCCGCGACGGCGAGCGCGACCATTCGACGGCTGTTTCGGATCACGGCGTCGGTCTCCTCGCGATGTGTCATTCAAAGACGTGACGTTGGAAGTTGTGGAGTGGCGTGAGATACGCCAGGGGAAGCGTAGCGAGACCCGCCCGCGGGTCCCGCGCCGGGGTGCCGCGACACGCCCGGAATCACCGGGAAAAGCGCCCGGAACCGTATCAGCCGGACCGCAGCGCCCGGACCTTCTCGGTGAGTTCCGGCCCCGCCTGCGGCCCCTGGACGACGTCGCCGACCACGCCGTCCGGCTGCACGAACACCGCGGTCACGCCCGTGCTCGCCGCACCCGCGGCGGGGGCGTACGCCCCGGCGAGGACGCCCTCCCGGTCCTCAAGAACCAGCGGCTTGCCGTAATGGGCGGTGCCGGCGCACGACTTCAGCTCCTTCAGGGACGTGCCCTTCTCGTCGCCGGCGGGGCGCGGATCGGCGACCAGCCAGAAGTTCAGCACGTTCTCGTGCGTCCTCCCCGCCAGTTCCGCGATCACACTCTCGCACTCGTACGCGGGCGGGACGATGCCGATGACCCCCGGGCGCAGGTCGCGCAGCGGCGTCGGCGTGCGCTCCCCGACCACCAGGTCGACGGTGCCGTCCGGCAGGAGGCCGCCGACCTCGCCGGGGCTCGCGGACGGGCGCGGCGCGAGCTGGGCGACCGTCGGGCGCGGCGCGGGCTTCGGCCCGAACGCCGTCATCAGCGCGCCGCTGAGCAGCGCGACCAGCAGCGCCCCCGCGATGATCGGGATGGCCACGCCGAACCGGGTCAGCGGACGGGCGATGCGGCGGACCCGCCGCCGGCGCCTGCGCCGCCGCTCCTCGCGGCGGTAGGCGAGCATCTCGCGCTCGAGCTCGCGGGCGTCGTCGGGCACCACGACGTCAACGCGGGGGAGCCCGTAGTCGTCGGGCTCCGGGTCGTCGCCGTCCGGCCTCACGCCGCACCTCCCATCCGGCTCCGCCGACGCACTCCGCGGCCCAGGGCCGCCATTTTCCCGGACCACCGTCCCACCGAACCGGCGATCCGTCCCGCCGGCCCGCCATTTCGACGGTCCGCGGCCGCGGCGAGGCGTGGTCCCTCCGGAAGTCACGGTCCCGCCGGGCGGACACCTTTCATCCCGACCGGGGACGCCGTCCCGGTGGGCCCGTCCGGTGGGCCTGTCCGATGGCATTGCCCCGTTGGGTTGGTTCCCGCGAGGTGTCGTCCCATTCGCGGCCTTCGTGCGCTTCGTACCCGCGGGGCCGGGCCCGCTCACCTCCGGCGCGGGGCGCGGCCCCGTCCCGGCAACGCAGATGCTTGCCTCCCGGAGGGCTTGCCGGTAATGGGCGAGGGGGTGAAAGCATGTGGCATCCCGGCTACCCTGGGTAGGGAGAACTGGTCGGCGATGCACCATTAAAGGGCTTTGTCAATACCCCAATATGCAGCTTGACCTGCGCATATGCCGGTAAGGCCGGTTCAGCCACCCGGGTTTACGTGGTACCCTGGTTCTAGCGGAAGGGGTACTTGTCACATGACTTTCCAGGTCGGCGACACCGTCGTCTACCCCCACCATGGGGCTGCTCGGATCGAGGCCATCGAGACTCGCACCATCAAAGGTGAGGAAAAGACCTATCTGGTCTTGAAGGTCGACAAGGGCGACCTGACAGTGCAGGTCCCGGTCGAGAACGTCGAGGACGTGGGTGTCCGCGACGTCGTCGGCCAGGAGGGTCTGGAGAAGGTGTTCGAGGTGCTGCGCGCCCCCTACACCGAGGAACCCACCAACTGGTCCCGCCGGTACAAGGCGAACCTTGAGAAGCTCGCCTCCGGCGATGTGAACAAGGTCGCCGAGGTCGTCCGCGACCTGTGGCGGCGCGACAAGGAGCGCGGCCTTTCGGCGGGTGAGAAGCGCATGCTCGCCAAGGCGCGCCAGATTCTGGTCAGCGAGCTCGCGCTCGCGGAGAAGACCAACGAGGACAAGGCGGAGGCCCTGCTCGACGAGGTCCTGGCCAGCTGATCGGCCGGCCGAGTTGAGCGCACGGTTTCCACGGGTGGGCGTCGGTACCGACGTCCACCCGTTCTCGTCCGACCCGCGTCCCCTCTGGGTGGCGGGTCTCGAATGGCCCGGCGAAGGCAACGGCCTGGCCGGGCATTCCGACGGCGACGTCGCCGCGCACGCCGCCTGCGACGCCCTGCTCTCGGCCTGCGACCTGGGCGATCTGGGCGCCGTCTTCGGCACCGCGGACCCGCGCTGGTCCGGTGCCTCCGGCGTCACCCTCCTCCGGGAGGTCGCCCGCCTCGTCCACGAGGCCGGCTTCACCATCGGCAACGTCGCCGTCCAGGTCATCGGCAACCGCCCCAAGATCGGCAAACGCCGCGCGGAAGCCCAGAAGGTCCTGACCGAAGCCCTGGGCGGCGCCCCCGTCACCATCTCCGCCACCACCACCGACGGCCTGGGCCTGACCGGCCGCGGCGAGGGCCTGGCCGCCATAGCCAACGCCCTGGTAATCCCACCGGACCCGGCTTAGCGCGCTCCACCCGGTGTCCACCGAACTCTTTGGCCCGTCCTGCCCGCGCGGGGTTCAGGGGAGGGCCGGATGGATGGTGCCGGTCACCTTGCCGAAGGTGATGCGGGAGCCGGCGGAGCCGGGGGCCTGGGCGCGGATGGTCACCGTGTCGCCGTCCTCCAGGAAGGTCCGCTTCGTTCCGTCGTCCAGTTCCAGGGGCTCCTGGCCGTTCCAGCTCAGCTCCAGCATGCAACCGCGCTGGTCCCGTTCGGGGCCGGAGACCGTCCCGGAGGCGAACAGGTCACCGGTGCGGAGCGCGGCGCCGTTCACGGTGGCGTGGGCCAGCTGCTGCGGCGGCGTCCAGTACATCGAGGCGAACCGCGGGCGGGCGGCGACCTGGCCGTTGATCAGGATCTCCAGGTGCAGGTCGAGGCCCCACGGCTCCTCGCAGCGCAGGTAGGGCAGCGGAACCGGGTCCTGGACGGGCGGTGACACGCGAGCGGCCTCCAGGGCCGCGACGGGCACGACCCACGGCGAGATCGACGTCGCGAACGACTTCCCGAGGAACGGCCCGAGCGGCTGGGACTCCCATGCCTGCAGGTCGCGGGCGCTCCAGTCGTTCACCAGGACGAACCCGAACACGTGGTCGCGGAACGCCTCGGCGGGCACGCGGTGCCCCGCGACGGACGGCACCCCGGCGACGAATCCGACCTCCGCCTCGAAGTCGAGCCGGAGCGACGGCCCGTACGACGGCTGCGGGTCGTCCGGCGTCCTGCGCTGCCCCATCGGCCGGATGATCGGCGACCCGGAGCGGTACACGGTGCCGGAGCGGCCGTGGTACGCGACCGGCAGGTGCTTCCAGTTGGGCGTCAGCGGATCGCTCTGCGGGCGGAACATCCGGCCCGCGTTCGCGGCGTGGTGCTCGGAGGAGAAGAAGTCGACGTAGTCGGCCACCTCGAAGGGCCGCAGCAGTTCCACCTCCGCGACGGGGATCAGATGCGGCCGCACGTTCGCCCGGTACGACTCGTCGGTGAGCAGTTCGACGAGGCGGGCGCGGTTGGCGTCCCAGGCGGCGCGCCCCGCCACCATGAATGCGTTCAGCGATCCCGAGGCGAAGTAGCGGCGGTCCTCCACCAGCCCGGCGGCGGACAGCTCCGCCAGGTCGAGGACGTACTCGCCGATGGCCACGCCGATGCGGGGGAGCTCCCCCGGCCGGGAGAAGACGCCGTACGGCAGGTTCTCGATGCCGAAGCCGCTGTCCTCGTTGACCTCAACCCACGAATCGGTCGTCATGGAAAGCTATCTTCCCCAATGTCCGGCCTTCTGATCAGGCCCGCGGCCTCCAGATCCCGCCGTGTCCCGCGGACGTCCGGTACGCCGAACGCGACCAGGATGCGGCGGGCCGCTCGCGCCTCGGCCTCGGGCAATGCCAGCAGGTCCCCGGCGAGGCCCGCGGCGTCGGTGCGCTCAAGCGTCCGCCGGACGGCGGGCTCGGTGCCGCCGCCGGCTGCTTGGGCCGTGGCCAGCAAGATGTTCATGAGCCCGTGGTGCGACGCGTCCCGTACGGCGTGCACGGGCCCGGCGCAGGTGAACGGCAGGTCGCGTTCGGCGCAGGCCGCGATGAACGCCGCCAGCGCACCGGCGCCGGGAACGCCGTCCGTGGTCGAGCCGCCCACCCGGTACTTCGCACCGAGCGCGGCCTCCCGGGGGCCGGGCGCGGCGCTGTGGGCGGCGGAGTCGCGGGCCGCGGCGATGCGGTCGAGCGCGTGCAGCCAGCCGGGGGAGCGGCGCACCTCGATGCGCGTCGGCACGTCGGCGGGGAGCCGGGCGATCGTCACGGCGGCGGCCCGGGCCTGGTCGGCGTCCCGGGGCAGCGCGATCTCCACCGACGCCGGGCGGACGCGGGGTTCGCCGCGGACGGCGTCCAGCGTCTTCGGGAGTTCTTCGATACCGGTGTCGGCGACGACGCCCAGATCGAAGAGGTCTTCGGGGACGAGATGGGTGCGCAGCTCCGCGAAGCGCGAGGCGGGGCACAGGAAGCGGCCCGCGAGCGGATCCGCGGGGTGGCAGGCCGCGCGGTGGGCGGGCAGGGCCCGGTCCATCGGGGCGTGGTGCGGCGGGAAGAGCGCGGCGTCGTCGAGGAGCCGAGCCAGTAAGGCGCTCATGCCGGTTCCCTACCCCTGAGGCGCCCCGGCTCACGTGCTTTACGGTGACTCGCCCGATTCAGTCGACGGGCGGGGTGGGGCCGCTGCGGAAACTGCTGGACGGCGGCGGGTTCCAGTCGTCCTCCGGCGCGTCGTCCTCCGGGCGGTCGCCGGCGTCGGGGTCCTCGGCGCGGTCGAGGGGCGGGGTGTCGTGCTCCTCGTCGTCCGCGTCCGCGCCGAAGGGCGCGGGCATCGGGATGTCGGGGCGGGTCGTCGCGGCGAGCGGGCGCTGCTCCTTCGCGCCGTCACGCTCCCGGCTCCGGACCAGCTCCACGTCCGTCGGGAGCAGCGCGGGCG
>NZ_SMKB01000201.1:0-13224 GCF_004348575.1 Actinomadura sp. 7K534 | reverse complement strand
GGCGTCGTGCCACCAGTGCGCGATCGGATCGCCCCACGCCTCCACCCGGAACGACCACGACCCCACCCGCGTCGGCGTCACCTCCGCCGACCACCGGTCCAGCCCCTCACCGACCTCGGCCATCCGCTGACCGGGCAGCTCCTCGCCCTCCGGCGTCCGCAGCACCACCGCCGCGCCCAGCATCTCGTGCCCCTCGCGGAACACCGTCGCCGACACCTCGACCGTCTCACCCACCACCGCCTTGGCCGGCCACCGGCCGCAACCCACCACCGGAGCCACATCGAGGATGGGGATGCGCCCAAGCCTCGGAATGCCGGGAGCGTTGGACGTTCCGGACTCGACGTGCATAGGCCCACCCCTACCCGCGCGGAATTTCCAAAACGTCCCATGCCCGCGATCAGGCGCCTACCGTCATGTAGTTTCCGATAACTTTGCGCGGCCCCCCGGCCACCGTGGGTAAGGGCCGCCCGGGACGTGTGATCCGCGAGCTCAACCCGTATGGAAAGCCTTTGCGGCCCGGGGCATTCCGGAGTTCAAGAGCGTCTCTGGAGACGGTCGGTTCGGGGGGGCCTCCCCTTCCCGGCTATCGCACCATCGGGACGCAGCGCATAGCGTGGCGTTGTGTGAAGGCAATCCGACGTTTCACGGTTCGCACCGTCCTTCCCGAGCCGCTCCGGCAGCTCGAGGAGCTCGTCCTGAACCTGCGCTGGTCCTGGCACCACGAGACGCTCGACCTGTTCCGCGCCGTGGACCCGGCGCTGTGGCAGGCCGTCCACCACGACCCGGTCAGGCTGCTCGGCGAGGTCGCGCCGGAGCGGCTGGAGCGGCTCGCGGAGGACCGGCGCTTCCTGCGCCGCCTGCAGGACACCGCCGAGGACCTGCGCGAGTACCTGACGGCTCCGCGCTGGTACCAGTCGCGCGCGGACGCCCTTCCCGCCGGCGACGCTCCGTCCTGCATCGCCTACTTCTCACCCGAGTACGGCATCACCGCCGCGCTGCCGCAGTACTCCGGCGGCCTCGGCATCCTCGCGGGGGACCACCTGAAGACGGCGAGCGACCTCGGCGTCCCGATCCTCGGGGTGGGGCTGCTGTACCGGCACGGGTACTTCTCGCAGTCGCTGTCGCCGGACGGCTGGCAGCTGGAGCGCTACCCGCCGATCGACCCGAACGGGCTGCCGCTCACCCTGCTCCGCGAGCGGGACGGGACACCGGTCCGCATCACCATCGGCCTCCCCGCGGGCCGCGGCCACGTGGGCGGGCCCCACGGCCGCGGACTGCAGGCGCAGGTGTGGGTCGCGCAGGTCGGCCGCGTCCCGCAGCTCCTCCTCGACTCCGACGTCGAGGAGAACGAGCAGCCGGCGCGCGACGTCACCGACCGGCTGTACGGGGGCGGCGGCGACCACCGGCTCCTGCAGGAGATGCTGCTCGGCATCGGCGGCGTGCGGGCCATCCGCGCGTACTGCCGCATCACCGGGTACCCCGCGCCCGAGGTGTTCCACACCAACGAGGGGCACGCCGGGTTCCTCGGCCTGGAGCGCATCCGCGAACTGGTGTCGGAGGACGGCCTGACGTTCGACGAGGCCCTGGAGGCCGCCCGGGCGGGCACGGTGTTCACCACGCACACGCCCGTCCCCGCCGGCATCGACCGGTTCCCGCGGGAGCTGATCAGCCGGTACTTCGGCGGCGGGAACGAGACCGAGCACGTCCCCGTCGAGCGGGTCCTCGCCCTCGGCGCCGAGGACTACCCCGGCGGCGACCGCACGGTGTTCAACATGGCCGTGATGGGGATGCGGCTGGCGCAGCGCGTCAACGGCGTCAGCAGGCTGCACGGGCAGGTCAGCCGGGAGATGTTCGGCGGCCTGTGGGGCGGGTTCGACACCGCCGAGGTCCCCGTCGGCTCGATCACCAACGGCGTGCACGCCGGGACGTGGGTCGCCCGCGAGGTGCTGGAGTTCACCGCCCGGGAACTGCCGTCGGTGATGGAGAGCGGCCGCGGCTGGGAGGGCGTGCGGAACGTCTCCGAGGCCGAGATCTGGCGGATGCGGGGACTGCTGCGGCGCCGGCTCGTCGCGGACGCGCGGCGCCGGCTGCGCGAGTCGTGGCGGCAGCGCGGCGCGAGCGAGGCCGAGACCTCCTGGATCGACGACGCCCTCGACCCGGACGTGCTGACGATCGGGTTCGCGCGGCGCGTCCCGTCCTACAAGCGGCTGACGCTGATGATGAGCGACCCGGACCGGCTCCGCTCCATCCTGGTCGACCCGGACCGCCCCGTGCAGATCGTCATCGCCGGGAAGGCGCACCCGGCCGACGAGGGCGGCAAGCGGCTCATCCAGGAGATCGTCCGGTTCGCCGGGTCCGAGGACGTCCGGCACCGGATCGTGTTCCTGCCCGACTACGACATGGCGCTCGGGCAGCTCATGGTGCAGGGCTGCGACGTGTGGATGAACAATCCGCTGCGCCCGCTGGAGGCGTGCGGCACGTCCGGGATGAAGGCCGCGCTGAACGGCGGGCTGAACCTGTCGATCCGGGACGGCTGGTGGGACGAGTGGTACGACGGCCAGAACGGCTGGGCGATCCCGTCCGCCGACGGCCTCGCCGCGCCCGACCGGCGGGACGAGCTGGAGGCCGCCGCGCTGTACGAGCTGATCGAGGACCACGTCTCGGTCACGTTCTACGACCGGGACTCGGCCGGGCTGCCGCGCCGCTGGCTGGAGATGGTCAAGCACACCATCGCGACCCTCGGCCCGAAGGTGCTGGCGACCCGGATGCTGCGCGACTACGTCGAGGAGCTGTACGCCCCGGCGGCGGCGTCCGAGCGCGCCATGGTCGCCGACAAGTTCGCGGGCGCGCGGGCGCTCGCGGCGTGGAAGCGGCGGGTCCGGGAGGCGTGGCCGCGCGTCGCCGTCGAGCACGTGGAGTCCAGCGGGGAGGAGAGCCCGCAGGTCGGTGCGCGGCTGGCGGTGCGCGTCGTCGTCGACCTCGGCGGCCTCGACCCGGACGACGTCGCCGTGGAGGCCGTCTACGGCCGGGTGGACGACTCCGACGCGCTGGTCGGCCCGGCCCACCTGGAGCTGCGGCACGCGGAGCCGGCCGAGGACGGCCGGGTCCGCTACGTCGGGGAGGTCCCGCTGGAGCGCAGCGGCGCGTTCGGGTACAGCGTCCGCGTCGTGCCGAGCCATCCGCTGCTGTCCGGACGGGCGGAGATGGGCCTCGTGGCCCTGCCGCCCGCCCCGCAGGGCATGACCAACGGCGACCTCCGCTAGGCGGTCTCCTCGTCGTAAGGCGGCTCGTCGGGCGGCGGGTCGGGCTGCCGCCACCCGGCGACGAGCACCGGCATCAGCAGGTGCGTGAGGAACAGCGACACCACCCCCATGACGATCGCCGCCATGGGGATGAACGTGCCGCGGTCGCCCGGGACGCTGAGGACCGCGACGACGACCACGGCGAGCAGCACCAGCATCGCCCGGTGCGCGACCGCGTGGGCGCGGAGCCGTTCGGCGACCTGCCGCTCGTCGAGGTCCCGCTCCGCCAGCGACACCGTCCCCCGGGTGGCGGCGTTCAGCACGGTGATCACCGGCAGCGCGACCAGCACCGCGAGGACGAGCAGGCCGATCGTCCAGTACATCGCGGTGTCGCTCGGGGCGAGGTTCCACGAGACGACCGTCCCGGCCCACACCATGGCGATGGCCGCCCCTCCCGCTCCGGCGAGCACGCGCCGGCGTTCCCGTGTCGCGTGCCAGGAGGGCAGGAGGTCCTTCTCCGTGGCCTCCTTCTGGGCTTCCGTCCAGCGTGTCCTCAAGCCGTGCGCCCTCCTGTCTCGGCTTCCCATCACGTGCTCCCCAGCCGGGGGAACGGCTCCAGCGAGAACACGACCTCGACCGGCACCTCGAAGAACCCGGCGATGCGCAGCGCGAGATGCAGGCTCGGGCTGTACTCGCCCCGCTCCAGGTAGCCGATCGTCTGGTAGTGGACCCCCAGCGCCGTCGCCAGCTCGCGGCGCGAGACGCCCCGCTCGGCCCTCAGCACCGCGATCCGGTTGTGCACGTTCTCCTTGTCGGCGTTCTCCTTGCCGGCCCTGCTCCCCGCCTTCACCGGCATCGCCTCCGCGGCCGGCGGTCAGGGCGCGTTCCGCGCGCCGCGGTCGCGGGTCCGCGAACCTCGCGTCGCAGCGGAGTCTCGTCCACGGGCACCTCCTGCCGGTAAGTGAACTGCGATCATCCGAACTACTCCTACAACGTCCTGTAGTATAAGTACTACATCTCATCGCAGACCTGCAAGTCCGGTGGCTTGGTATCGAGACGAGCGGGCCGACTCTCGATGCTCATCCCCGCCCGGAGCCGGGCGACGGCCGGACCGCGCTCAGCCGCGCGGGTCGCCGCCGTCCTGGCCGGCGCTGTCTTAGCCTGCGCTGTCCTGGCCGGCGCTGTCCTGGCCTGCGAGGGCCTCGTAGACCGGGGCGAGGACGTCGGTCAGCGCGCGGCGGCGGATCTTCACCGGCGGGGGAGGGGCCAGCTGGAGCACGAAACCCGGCGGGACGGGAGGCGCGGCCGGGCGCTCGCGGAGCCGGGCCAGGCCGGACGGCGGCGCCCAGAACCCGGCGGCCGTGAGCGGCTCGTCCTCCAGGTCAAGGGGGTCGGGTCCGGTCTCGGCGCCGCGCCGCAGCGCCGCCAGGAGCTGCTCCCGGCCCCGGCCGTTCCACTGCAGGATGAGGAACGGGTCGTCGTCGAACGCCTCGGCCAGCAGGTACAGGACGGCCGCCGCGTGCTTGCACGGATCGCCCCAGTCGGGGCAGTCGCACATGAGGTGCAGGTCGGACGCCGCCCCGGGGAAGAGGGCGAGGCCCAGTTCGGCGAAGACCCACTCGATCTCCGGCGGCATCTCGCCGGCCAGCAGGCGGGCGCGGAACACCGCGCGCGACGCCAGCTCCTTCTCGACGGCCCGCCAGTCCGTCTCGCCGATCGCGTCGATGCCGAGCGCCACCTCGTACGGCTCGGGCGCCGATCCCTGCACCTTCGCCGTCACCTCGTGCGGCGCGACCCTCAGGTCGGACACCCGGCCCTTGCGCGCGTACGTCCGGCCGCGGGACAGCCGCCCGGTGTCGGCGAACGACTCGAGCAGGTCGATGAAGCGGCGCGACCACCACTGCGCGCCGATCGAACCGCGTTTGTTGCGCGCCTTGACGCCCTCGGCCATCAGTCGCTCACCGCCTCGGGGGACAGCCGCAGGACGTCGCGCAGCTCCGCGACCGACAGCTCCGTGAGCCACTCCTCGCCGGTGCCGACGATCGACTCGGCGAGGGCCTTCTTGCGCTCGATCATCTCGTCGACGCGCTCCTCCATCGTCCCGACGCAGATGAACTTGCGGACCTGGACGTTGCGGGTCTGCCCGATGCGGAACGCGCGGTCGGTGGCCTGGTCCTCGACGGCGGGGTTCCACCAGCGGTCGATGTGCACGACGTGGTTGGCGGCGGTCAGCGTCAGGCCCGTCCCGGCGGCCTTGAGCGACAGCAGGAAGACCGCGGGCTCGGCGTCGCCCTGGAACCGTTGGACGAGATCGTCCCGCGCCTGCTTGGACGTCCCGCCGTGCAGCCACAGCACGGGCCGTTCGAGCCGGGCCGCCAGGTAGGGCTGGAGCATCGAGCCGAATTCGGCGTACTGGGTGAAGACGAGCGCCTTCTCGCCCTGCGCCAGGACCTCCGCGCAGATCTCCTCCAGCCGTTCGAGCTTGCCGGAGCGGCCGGGGAGGCGCGAGCCGTCCTTGAGCAGCTGCGCCGGGTGGTTGCACACCTGCTTGAGCTTGGCCATCGTCGCCAGCACCAGCCCGCGCCGCTGCGTCTCGTCGGCCTCGGCGATCTGCCGGAGCATGTCGTCCACGGTCGCCCGGTAGAGGGACGCCTGCTCGGTGGTGAGGTTGCAGTAGACCTTGATCTCCTGCTTGTCCGGCAGGTCCGAGATGATCGACCTGTCGGTCTTGAGGCGGCGCAGGACGAACGGCTGCGTCGCCCGCTTCAGCGCCGCCGCGGCCTGCTCGTCGCCCTCCCGCTCGATCGGGATCGCGAACCGCCGCCGGAACTCGGCGCGCGGCCCGAGCAGCCCCGGGTTGGCGAACTCCATGATCGACCACAGCTCGGTCAAGTGGTTCTCGACCGGGGTGCCGGTCAGCGCGATCCGGGTGCGGGCCGGGATGCTTCGCACCGCCCTGGCCTGCCGGGTCCCGCTGTTCTTGAGCGCCTGCGCCTCGTCGCAGACCACCCGCTCCCACTCGAACCCGGCGAGCGTCTCCGCGTCCCGCGTCGCGGTCCCGTAGGTCGTCAGGACGAGGTCGGCCCCGGCGACGGCCTCACCGAGCTCCTCCCCGCGGTACCGCCCCGTCCCATGATGGACGTACACCCGCAACTTGGGCGCGAACCGCGCCGCCTCCCGCTCCCAGTTCCCCACCAGGGACATCGGCAGGATCGCCAGCGTGGGGGCGGGGCGGGAGCCGTCCTCCCGCTCGTGGACGAGCAGCGACAGCACGGAGATCGTTTTCCCCAGTCCCATGTCGTCCGCGAGCAGGGCGCCCAGCCCCAGACCGTTCATGAACGCCAGCCAGGAGAGGCCGCGCTGCTGGTAGGGGCGCAGGTCGGCGTCCAGCTCGTCGGGCGTGCGCATCGGGGTGAGACGGCGGTCGGCCTCGCCGGAGAGGAGGTCGCCGAGGGGGCCGGCGGCTTCGACGCCGGTGAGGGGGAGGGCGTCGTCGCCCGCGTGGACGATCGCGCGGATCGCCTCGGCCGCGGTCATCCGGCCGCGGCGGGGGTGGCGGAGGAAGTCGAGGGCCGCCTCCAGCTGCCGTTCGTCCAGCTCGACCCACTGGCCGCGCAGCCGGACGAGGGGCGTCTTCAGCCGGGCCAGTTCCTCCAGCTCGGCCTCGTCGATGCTGTCGTCGCCGATGGCGAGGTCCCAGCGGAAGCCGACCATCGCCTTGAGGTCGAAGCCCGACGGGCCGGCGGCGCCCGCCGACGCCTCCGGATCCTCCGTGCCGGTGGTGAGCCGCATGCCGAGCTTCGCCTTGCCCGCCCACTGGGGGAGCAGGACGCCGAAACCGGCGGCGGCGAGCATCGGCGCGGCCCGGCGGAGGAAGCGGAACGCGCCGGCGGTGTCGAGGAGGAGTTCGCCGGGTGCGGGGCCGTCCAGGGCCGGCGCGATGTCGGGGAACAGGCGGAGCGCGCGGCCGAGGCCGGCGAGGAGCGTCTCCTCGGCGTCCGGAACCGAGGTCGCCTCGCCCGCCCACACCATCGCGGCGGGCACGTACAGGCTGGGGTCGTCGGTGCCCTGGAGGGCGAACTCGACCCGCCAGGAGTCGTCGTCCCGTTCGGCCGCGTCCTGCGTTTCGAACTCCCCCGCGCCGAACTCCCCCGCGCCGAACTCCCCCGCGCCGAACTCCTCCGCGCCGAACTCCTCCGCGCCCGGTTCGGCGAGGCGGAAGCACACCCGCAGGGGGCCGGACGGGCGGCGCGCGGCGGCGGCCCACGCGTCCAGCTCGGCGATCAGGTCGCCGGGGTCGTCGCGCGGCTCGCGGGCGACCAGCGGCGACGGGCCGGTCAGCGCCGCCACCCAGCGTTCGGCGAGCGGCAGCCGGTCCGGGACCTTGCGGCGGGACACCAGCAGCGGATGCGGCACCACGCCCCGCACGGCGGTGTCGACCAGCCCCGACAGGGCCTCGCGCAGCACCTCCCCGGCGGGGCGGCCGCCGTCGGCGGCGCGGCACGCGGCGGGCATCGCGCGGGCCAGCGCCCGGAACCGCGCCGGGTCATCGACCACCGGGCGCCAGCGGGCCACCAGGTCGCCGTCCTCGCGCAGCAGCGCGGGCAGGACGTGGCCGCGCTCCGCGAGATGGACGGCCTCGTCCGCGAGCAGGCACAGGAACCGGAGGTCGCCGCCGGGGACGACGTCGGCCGCGTCCTCGGCGGCTTGGAGCAGCGCCATCGCGGCGAACGGCTCCAGGACGAGCGCCGGGACCGTCCACGGACGCAGCTCCGGCTCGTCCCGCACCGGCTCGTCCCGCACCGGCTCGTCCCGCACCGGCTCCGGCCGCAGCTCCGCGGAGGGCAGCAGGTGGCCGCCCCCGTCCGGCGGTGACACGGTCGGCAGCGTCAGGGGCAGCTCGACACGGAACGCGCCCCGCACGAGCGGCTCGTACGACGTGCCGGAGAAGTCGCAGGTGGCGAACGGGTGCGTGCCGGGCCCGGGCTCGTACGGGCCGGTGCGCTCGGCCCAGAGGCACAGCGCACCGCCCTGCCAGGTGGCGTGGGCGACGAGCATGGTCACCGAAGCTACCAGGGGCCTCTGACGTCCCGGCGCAGCACAGCCGCGACTCCGGTGCCGCCCGTCACCCCGGCTGGTTAGGCTCGAAGCCGTTCACCGCCGAAACGCAGCAGGAGGATCGCCGTGGGCGAGTTCGTACGGGTCGAGGTCGAGGACGGGATCGCGACGATCAGGCTGGACCGTCCGAAGATGAACGCCCTGAACGCCCAGATGCAGCGGGAGCTGATCGACGCGGCCCGCGAGGTCACGCAGGACGAGGCCGTCGGCGCGGTCGTCCTGTACGGCGGGGAGAAGGTGTTCGCGGCCGGCGCCGACATCAAGGAGATGGCGCCGATGTCGTACGCGCAGATGTCGGCGGGCCACTCGCGGCTGCTGCAGGACTTCGCCAAGGCGCTCGCCGGGATCCCGAAGCCCGTCATCGCCGCGATCACCGGGTACGCGCTCGGCGGCGGCCTGGAGCTGGCGCTGACGGCCGACTTCCGGGTCGCGGGCGAGGGCGCGAAGGTGGGGCAGCCGGAGATCCAGCTCGGCATCATCCCCGGCGCGGGCGGCACCCAGCGGCTGTCCCGGCTGATCGGCCCGTCCAAGGCCAAGGACCTGATCTTCTCCGGGCGGCACGTCAAGGCGGACGAGGCCCTCGCGATCGGCCTGGTGGACCGGGTCGTCCCGGACGCCGACGTGTACCGGGCCGCCAGGGAGTGGGCGGCGACGTTCGTCGGCGGGCCCGCAATCGCGCTGCGCGCCGCCAAGGAGGCCATCGACGCGGGGCTCGAGGTCGACCTCGACACCGGGCTGGAGATCGAGCGGACCCAGTTCGCCGCCCTGTTCGCCACCGAGGACCAGGCGAACGGCATGAAGAGCTTCATGGAGGAGGGCCCCGGCAAGGCCCGGTTCACCGGCCGCTGACCGCCCGCGCGCCGTCGGCGGTATGAAACGTTACGTGTGTTTTTGGCCGTGCCTGCCTGGGGCGTCGAGATCGGCCGATAGCATCTGCCGCCATGCGACACGCGTACCGAACCGCGCTCGTCACGGGCGCGTCCAGCGGCATCGGCGAGAGCTTCGCCCGCCTCCTGGCCGGCCGCGGCACCGACCTGGTGATCGTGGCGCGCCGGGCCGACCTGCTGGACGGCCTGGCCCGCGAGCTCGTCGAGCGGTACCGGGTCGCCGTGGAGGTGGTCGCGGCCGACCTCACCGACCCCGCGCAGCGCGGCGAGGTCGAGGCGCGGCTGCGGGCCGACCCGGTCGAGCTGCTGGTCAACAACGCGGGCTACGGCGCCTTCGGGCCGTTCGCGGAACTGCCGCTGGACAACCATCTGGCGCAGGTCGAGCTGAACGTGAACGCGCTCGTCCGGCTCACCCACGCCGTCCTGCCGGGCATGATCGAGCGCGGCCGGGGCGGGGTGCTGAACGTCGCGTCGATGGCGGGGTTCGCCCCGTCGCCCGGCAGCGCGACGTACGGGGCGACCAAGGCGTACGTGGCGGCCTTCTCCGAGAGCCTGCACTCCGAGGTCGCCGCCAAGGGCGTCCACGTGACGGCGCTGTGCCCCGGTTTCACGCGCACGGAGGACGACGTCCCCTCGAACCTCCTGTGGCTGCGCCGCGACGACGTCGCGCGGGCCGGTCTGGACGCCGTCTCGGCCGGACGCGCGCTGTGCATCCCCGGCATGCAGTACAAGGCGGCGTTCCCCGCCCTCAAGCTCGTGCCCAGGCCGCTGCTCAGGGCCGCCGTGAACCGCATGTGGCAGCAGGCCGCCGACACGAGGTGACCCGGTGGTGACGCAGGTCACGCCGCTTTTGCTCGGACCTACAAACTCGCCGCGGGCGGATTGTCGCGGGGCTTACTTGACGCGGGTGACGCTCAGTGGCGACCATCGAAACCTACGCTTACGTAGGTTAGGTACGGCCCGCCGGGCCGCCCTCCTCATGTCGCGGGTGCGGCGGCACCGTCCGGCAATACACATCGTCCAGCGAAGGAACCGCATGTCCGTGACCCCCGAAGACAAGTTCCAGACCGGCCTCCTGCACGACCTCGAACCGGTGGTCGAGACGGAGCTCAACCGGCACCTGTCGATGGCCAAGGAATGGTTCCCGCACCAGTACGTCCCCTGGTCCGAGGGCCGCGACTTCGACGGCCCGCTCGACGGCGAGCCGTGGTCGCTGGAGCAGTCCAAGCTGAGCGTCGAGGCGCGCGAGTCGCTCATCGTCAACCTGCTCACCGAGGACAACCTCCCCGGCTACCACCGCGCGATCGCCACCGTGTACGGCCGCGAGGGCGCCTGGGGCACCTGGGTCAACCGGTGGACCGCCGAGGAGAACCGCCACGGCATCGCCCTGCGCGACTACCTCACCGTCACCCGCGCGGTCGACCCCATCGCGCTGGAGCGCGCCCGCATGCACCACATGGAGGCGGGCTACGAGGCCGACCACGGCGACTCGTTCCTGCACGGGACGGCGTACGTGTCCTTCCAGGAACTCGCCACCCGCGTGTCGCACCGCAACACCGGCAGGGCTTCGGGCGACCCCGTCTGCGAGCAGATGATGGCCCGCATCGCCGCCGACGAGAACCTCCACATGATCTTCTACCGGAACCTGATGGCCGCCGCGCTGGAGGCCGCCCCGAACGAGACCATGCGGGCGATCACCGACGTCGTCACCACGTTCCACATGCCCGGCCACAGCATCGACGGCTTCATGCGCAAGTCCGTCATCATCGCCAACGCCGGGATCTACGACCTGCGCCTGCACCACGACGACGTCCTCGTCCCGGTCCTGCGCAAGTGGAACGTCTTCGACCGCACCGACCTCTCCGGCGACGGTGAGAAGGCCCGCGAGGAACTCGTCGAGTTCCTGGACCAACTCGACGCGTCCGCCACGAAGTTCGAGACCCGCCGCGAGGAGCGCCGAGCCCGCCAGGCGGCCCGCAAGCAGTGATCACGCCCCGTCCGAGCTGACCGCTCGGCCGGCTCGAACGCCGTTCAGTCCGTTTTGTCCGGAACGCGGACGGTGTTCTCCGCGTCCAACCGGATATGGGGACGCAGCGGCGGCTGGGTGAGTATCGGTTGCTGGCCGAGATCGGCCGGGGGAGCACCGCGGTGGTGCACCTGGCCATGGACCCCCGCGGCCGCGAGGTCGCGGTGAAGGAGCTGCTCCCGGAGCTGGCGGGGGAACCGGAGGCGATCTTCCGCCTGGCCCGGGAGATGTCGGCGCAGGCACGGGTCCGCAGCGAGTACGTGGCCCGGCTCCTGGACGGGGAGGTCGGCGCCGCGCGCCCGCACGTGGCGATGCAGTACGTGCCGGGCTGCCCGCTGAACGACCTGATCGCGGCGTACGGCCCGCTGCGGCCCGACCGGCTCGTCCGGTTCGCGCGGCGGCTGGCGCTCGCGCTGGGCGACGTCCACGACGCGGGCGTGCTGCACCGGGACGTCTCGCCCGGCAACGTGATCGTGATGGGCGACCGCCCGACGCTCATCGACTTCGGCATCGCGCACGAGGCCGGCGCCGAGCAGATCACCCGGCGCGGGATGGTCGTCGGGACGCCCGCCTTCCTGGCCCCGGAGCTGATCGAGGGGGAGCGCGCCACCACCGCGTCGGACGTGTTCTCGTGGGCGGCGACCGTCGCCTGCGCCGCGACGGGGCGGCCGCCGTTCGGCCGCGGGTCGCTGCACGGGGTGTGCTTCCGCATCCTGCGCGGCCAGGCCGACCTCGACGGCGTCCCCGAGCGGCTGGCCGGGCCGCTGCGGTCCGCGCTCGTGCGCGACCCGTCCCGCCGGCCGACCGCCCGCAGGCTCGCGGGCGCGCTCGCGGACGGCGGCGGCACCGGTGACGGGACGGCGGCCGCATGATGCCGATTAGATCTTCTCGTCCGGATCGGCGAGAGTAGGGTTTCGGAAACGATGAAGGGAGCCGTCACGTCCGGGGAGCGAATCGGCCACTACCGCGTGCTGGACACCCTCGGCGAAGGGGGCATGGGCGTCGTCTACCTCGGCGCCGACTCCGAAGGCCGCAACGTGGCCATCAAGGTGCTGCGCCCCGCCGTCGCGGGGGACGCCACGGCGCGCCGCAGGCTGGCCCGCGAGGTCGACTCGATGCGCCGGGTGCACAGCCCGCACGTCGCCGAGATCCTCGACGCCGACGTGACGGCCGAGCGACCCTACATCGTGACGCAGTACGTCCCAGGCCAGACGCTTGAGGAGGTCGTCGAGGAGTCCGGGCCCGTGTACGGGCCGGCGCTCCAGCGGCTCGCCGTGGGGCTGGCCTCGGCGCTCTCGGCGATCCACGGCGCCGGGATCGTCCACCGCGACCTGAAGCCCGGCAACGTGATGCTCGTGGACAGCGAGCCCGTCGTGATCGACTTCGGCATCGCGCAGGCCGCCGACGCGACCCGGCTGACCGCCACCGGGATGGTGATCGGCACGCCCGGTTACCTGGCCCCCGAGATCATCGAGGGCGAGGACGCGGGCCCGCCGTCGGACGTGCACGCCTGGGCGGGCACGCTCGCCTACGCCGCGACGGGCCGCCCCCCGTTCGGCTCCGGGACGTTCGAGTCGATCTTCTACAAGATCATGCAGGGCGCGCCGGACCTCGACGGCGTGCCCGACGCGCTGCTGCCCGTGCTGCGCTCGGCGATGGCGCGCCACCCCGCCGAGCGCCCCACCGCGATCAGCCTGGTGCAGCTCACGCGGCGGATCCACATCGAGGCCACGATCACCGACCAGACGCGGATCGACCAGCACTACCCGTCGCCCTCCGCGTCCCCGG
Organism: Actinomadura sp. 7K534; assembly: GCF_004348575.1. NCBI lineage: Bacteria > Bacillati > Actinomycetota > Actinomycetes > Streptosporangiales > Thermomonosporaceae > Actinomadura > Actinomadura sp. 7K534. The sequence goes on along the minus strand of NZ_SMKB01000201.1, from coordinate 163 downwards.
CGGAGCCCGCGCCCGACCACTCCCGGCAGTTCTCCATGCCGGCCCCCGGCCCGCCGCCGGCCGACGCGCCGCGGCCCACCACGCCGGGCTCGACCGCCATCCCGGCCGTCGCGCCGACGCCGGCCCCGGCGCAGCCCAGCGACTTCGTGGGGCAGCTGCCGCC
>NZ_SMKB01000200.1:0-13310 GCF_004348575.1 Actinomadura sp. 7K534 | reverse complement strand
CCCAAGAAACCCCCACCCCGGTAACCACCAACTCCGGCTGACTCACCCCCGAAGTCCCCGACGGAGCCCCTCTCCTCGGGGACTTCGCCATCTCCGCCCGAGGGACTTTGGCATTCTCGCCTCAATCAAGGCTCTGCTCCACATCAAGAGTGTCCGGAAAGTCTTCAGGGAAGAGCGGGCACCGCACCCGCCTTGTCATTATTTCCACAAGGAACTCGGCCATGCCGCCCTGGAAGTGCCACCACATTCCCCGCTCCACGACCACCGTCCACTCGTCGGGATCGCCTCGCGTCAGCCATAGGCACCGGTCCCCGTTTTCGGTCATGCCCCATTGCAGAACACCCTGCGGCTGTGGGTAAACCGGATAGGGCGGCAGAGTCGACCTGTTTCCAGCAGAAAAGACGACATCGATATCCTCCTGCCCCTCCAGGCGAGTGCGTAGCGGCTGAAGCACGTCCATCATTTCTTGGGCCACGATTGCGGGATCGCTTGGAGAAGCTGGACTGAACCAGCCAAGGAAGTCGTCGAACTTCAGTGAAGGGTACGTGTCAGCCAGCAACTTATAGTCCGCGGGAAGGGCGGTACCCAACTCGGATTCGAGCTGCCCCCAGTCCACACGAGGAGGTATAAAGGCAGGAGGCCCGACAATAGCCTCAAGATCCGCAAACGCCGCCATTGGTCACCCACCCTTTTCGATTGTTGCCCAAGCACCTATCAAAATCAAGTCCCGGCAGACCATTCCTGGTTCTTCCCCGTGCAGTCATCCGGATCATACTCGGCATCGCACGACCACGCCGATAGATGGGCGTTACAGTATAGTCTACGATTTCCCCGCGCTGGACAGCTCTCGCGACCCGGTTCTCAAGTACCTTCATGTTTGGATCGTTCAGGGGAGAGTGGAAACAGGTGAAGAGGTTCTCATGCAGACTCCCATCGCCTCCCAACTGGTCGGCCAGCAGATGGCACCTTGAGTATCGATAAGCCTTCCCATCCTTCGGATTAGCACTTCGCCCGCCCTTTTCGGGCCAGCCGGGTGGGAAGAATCTAGCGGCAGAGCTGCCACCCTCAAGATCATCATCGCTGCAGAACCTAGCATAAATACCCCTCGGCCGACCGATACGCTCTGTCGTGACAGGGGGACCGTAGTCTTTAACGGGCTGACAGCCTCCGGTGACATCGTCAGTGCCCGTCGAGGGCTCGGGGGGGTCCACAGTCGCCAGCCCTGGCACTCCGCCCGCGGACGGTACCGGGTCGTCAGACGCGGGGACGGCGACATTGGCCGCCGGGGGCGGGGGGCCGGCGGAAAGCGGCGACGCCGCGATCGTCGGCAGGGTCACCTCCGTCATTATGGAGCCCGCGTCCCGGACCGCCTTCTCGCGGATGGCGCGCAGAGATGCGGCGGTGTCCTCGACGACGTTGTGTGTCTTAGCCCTGGTGGGCATTCGGGCGGGGCCTGTCGAGATTCGGCTCCCAGGGTCCGCGTAGGAGGGTCTGCGCAGCGAGGGGTTTATGGTCCGGGCCTTGTTCCGGGCGTCTTTCGCCGCTCGGCGTTTGGCCGCCGCGGTTCTCGCCCGGGCCCGCGCGATGGCTCGTGCCCGGGCGATGGCCGCTCGCTGGGCGGCCGACAGGCCGCCGTTTCCTCCGTAGGAGCCTCCCCGGCCAGGCGCGGAAGAGGAGCTTCCTCCCCGCCGCGTGAAACTGCCGCGAGCGCTGTCACCCGATCCAGGGCTAGAGCAGAACCATGGCGCCTTGCACCCGGTCCCGGCAGGCGGGTTCAGGAAGGGGCTGCCCCCGCCGCCGCTAGGTGCCTGCCATGCGTCCCAGGCGTTCTTGAGGGCCTGCGCAGCTCGCCAGGCGCGATACACACGCCACCCGGTCCAGGCCACCCTGCCGCCTAGGACAAGCCCCCCGACGATGACCGGCGCCAAATGGCCTGTGGGATCGAAGTGGTCATTGGGGTTCGCATTTCCATAGGTGTAGCGGTTGCCATGGACCGAAGCCGGGGACGGATCGAGGTTCCAGGAGTCACGGCTGTTGAAGGCCCCGATGGACGGGTCGTACCAGCGGGCGGCCATGTTGACCAGGCCGGACTCCGGGTCGGTCCAGTCGCCTTGATAGCCGATGCCGGGTTTGGTGCCGGTGCTGGCGGTGGGTTCTCCGAAGGGGCTGTAGGAGACAGAGTCGGTGAGGGTGGTGAGGTCGGCCTCGGGGTCGAACGTGCCGAACACGTCGTCGCGTTTGTCGGAAAGGGTGATCCGAGTGGTCAGGCCCTGGGCGGTTGCCAGTGGTTCATCGGATGGGCCCCGCGCGTATCGGGTCAAGCCGTCGGCGACAGGGTCAGAACCCAGCCCCGCGTAGGTGAACGAGATGCCGTTGCGGGTGGCGAGGCGGTCCAGTCCGTCGTAGGTGTAGCTGGTGCCGCCGGACGTGATCAGCCGGTCGAAGGCGTCGAAGTCATAGGTGGTGGAACCGTTCGCATCCGCCTTGGACGCCAAGGTGCCGCGGGGTGTGTAGGTGAACGTGGTCGAGCCGTCGGTCGTGCGGCGGTTCCGTTCGTCAAAGGTCGCGGTAATGGTCCCGCTCTTGGTGCGGTTGCCGGAGTCGTCCCACTCATAGGCGGTGGTAGTGCCGTCACGCGTCCACGTGGTCAGACGGCCGGCGTCGTCGTAGCCGTAGTTCTCCTCGGCGGCAAGTGCGGTTCCGGTGGTGGTCTTGCCGGTGGTCTGGTCATTGTCGTCGTAGGTGTAGGACACGGACGCGACCACGGCGCCCTGGTCGTTCTTCAGGGTGTCGCTGGCGAGGCGGCCGAGGCCGTCATATCCGGCGGTGCGGATCCGGCCCGCCCCGTAGTCGACCCTGTTGACCTCGCCGGCGGCGTTGTAGCCGTAGGTGCGCGTGGCTCCGGTGATGCCGTCTTGGACGGTCTTGAGACGGCCATCGAGGTAACCGAAGCCGGCCGTGCCGGTGATGTCCGTTCGGGTCGTCGGCTGCCCGTCGCCGTTGTAGGTCCATGAGGCGGTCCCGGACGGGCCGTTCGCCGAGGTGAGCAGGCCCCGGTCGTCGTAGCCGTAGGTATTGCTCCCGGAGGCGGCGTTGACCTTGGTGGGCCGCCCGGCGGCGTCGTAGTCGAAGGTGCGGTCGGCCGTCGGGGACGAAGTACCGGAGCCCGATTCCGTGACGATACGGCCGGCGGCGTCGAAGGCCCGTTCGCGGACGACCCCGCCCGGTGCCGTGATCTTGACGGGATTGCCGGCTTCGTCGTAGGCGCTAGTCCAGGTGCGCTGCGCCGGGGCCGGGTGCGCGGCGGTTGACGGCTCGATGATCGATTCGGGTAGTCCGAGCGGGTTGACCGTGTAGATGGTGTCGTTGCCGCGGCCGTCGGTGAAGCGGGTGCGGTTCCCGGCGGCGTCGTAACCGAACGTGGTAGTGATCGACTTGGTGTCCGTGACCGGCTCGACCTGCCTCACCAGCCGGTCTAGAGCGTCATACGCGAACGTGGTCGTGTTGTTGAGCGGATCGGTTACGCCGGTGAGATTGCCCGCCATGTCGTAGCGGTAAGTGGCGTTGGAAGTCTCCGTGCCGTCGGCCTTGAGCGCGCTTGTAGCAGCGAGGCGTCCGATGGTGTCGTAGCCGAGTTTGCTGGTCCGTCCGAGGGCGTCGCTCGTCCGAATCTGGCGGCCGAGTCCGTCGTAGCCGAACTCGGAGGAGGTGCCGGCGGGGTCGACCGTCCTGGTGAGCTGGTTCGCGCTGTCGTAGGTTGCGGTGCTCTCGGCTCCGGTAGGCGTAATGGTCGTGACGAGGTTGTCGGCGTCGTCATAGGTGTAGCGGGTGGTGTAGGCGGCCGGTACCGGCGTCCGTACCGTCTCAGTCGTGGTGACCGTGCGGGCGAGGTCGTCGTAGGTGGCCTCACTGCGGGCACCAAGGGGATCGAGGACGGCCAGCAACTCACCGGTGCGGGTGTAGTCGTAGCGCCATATCGACCTGTCGTCGTTCGTCTTGGCCGGTGCGTCGAGCTTTTGGAGGCGCCCCAGCCGGTCGTAGGTGTAGCGGGTCTCGTTCTGCTTAGGGTCGATGACCTTCTCGACCTGCCCGATGGGGTCGTAGAACGTGGTCGTTGTCGGAGTGAGCGGCGTGGTCGAGCCGGGCGGGGTGTATGTCGGGGCGATCTCCTTGACCGGCTGCCCGAGGCGGTCGTACTCGGTCCGGGAAATTTTCCCGAGCGGATTCTTGAACTCGGTGGGCTCGTCGAAGGTGTTGAAACCTGTGACGGTCTCGGGCCTGGTGGTCGACGGGGCGCCTCCTTCGGACTCCGCTTCCACCGGCGGGGACGTGGCAGTGATCTGCCGGCCGATCTCGTCGTATCCGTAGGTGGTGGTGTAGGCGGACTCGTCCGCCCCGTCCGCGTTGCCGCGGGGATCGGTCACCGAGGTGAGCAGGTCGCGCTGGTCGTAGGTGAAGGACGTGATGTGCGCGGCACTGCCGTCGTCGACGGTCCGGCGGGTGAGACGTCCGGGTGTGTCGTAGGCATAGGCGGTCGTCTCGCCTGTGGCGGGGGTCGCCCATGGCACGTTCGACGGCGCGCCGTTGACGGTCTCCCGGGTTATGTTGCCGCCGACGTCGTACCGGTAGCTGACGCTGCGCGCGATGCCCCCGGGATCGACGGTCGCGGATTCCAGGCGTCCGACGTTGTCGTAGACGTTCCGGACGGTGTTCTTCCCGTTCCCGGTGACCATCTTCGTGGCGTTGCCGGCGCCGTCGTACTCGACGGTCGAGATCACGAAGTCGCGTTCGGTGCCGTCCGGGTTGCGGAAATCCTTCAGCGTCACGGACTTCAGCAGGTCGTCGCCGTAGTAGGTCAGCTCGGTGCGGCGGCCCATCGCATCGGTGTTGGCGACGAGGCGTCCGGCGTAGTCGTAGGCGCGGGCTTCGACGACCAGGTGGTCGTCGAGTTCGGGGGCGCCCTCGGGGTCGCCGTCGAAGTCGCGGAGGCGGATTTCAGCGAGCATGTTGCGGGCGGTGTAGGCGTACTCAAACCGGTTGCCGGCCGCGTCCACGACGGCGGTGACGTTGCCGAAGCGGTCGTGCTGGTAGCCGGTCTCGTGGTCGTGGGGGTCGGTGACGCGTTCGAGCAGGTTGTGGTCGTCGTAGGCGAAGGTGGTGACGCGCGGATCGCCGTTCCCCGTGGTGTCGGAGACCTCGGTTCTGATCAGGTTCCCGTCGGCGTCATAGGCGTAGTCGGTGCGCTGCTGCTGTGCGGCACCGGTGACGGCGTTGGTGGTGGCGGGTTCGGTGACGCTGGTCAGGTTCGACCAGCCGTCATATCCGTAGTAGGTGGCGGCCCCGGCCGGGACGCTGTCGGAGACCTCGGTGACGGACTTGCGGCGTCCGATGGAATCGTAGGTGTACCTGGTGATGAGGCCGGACGAGTCGGTGACCTGACCCAGGTCGCCTTCCTGCGTGTAGGCGTAGCGGGTTACGGCACCACGCGGATCGGTCTCGGTGCGGACCAGGCCGCTCGGCATGTTCCCGCCGCCGACCGCGGCCTCCGCGCCATTGGTGTAGGTGTATTCGACTTGACCGCCGCCCTGGGGATTGGTCTGGACTCTCAGGTCACCGGTCGTGGTGTAGGTGTAACTGGTTCTGTACCTGTTGTCGCCGGAGCTGGTCGAGCGTCCGTCGCGGTACTCGATCGGCTGGTCGTTGCGCGGGTCGGACGGATCGGTGACCGCCGGGAAGGTGTAGTACGCCGTGTGGCAGACGTCCTTCGTGCGGCACGTGGTACGGGTCAGGACGTTGCCGCGGTCGTCGTAGGTGAGCTTGACCGAGTCGCCGTTCTCATTGGTGATGGTCGTCGGGTGGCGCTGGTCGTCGTACTCGAACGTCCGGATGCCCATCCCGTCCAGCGTCATGCCCATCCAGTCGGGGACGCCGCCGGGGTTGCCGGGCAGATCGGTGCAGAAGCTGGGATCGCCGGGGTCGGGTGTCGTGCACACGTACGTCGGGGTCGGGGACGGCGTCGCGGTCGGCGTCGGAGGTTCGTTGTCCTCGTCCCGGACGTCCAGCCCCATCGGGATGCCGACACGGATCATCTGGCCGGTCAGTGCGTCCGTCTCGTACAGGTGGGGACGGTCGGCGGGGTCGCGGACCTCGACGGCGCGCCGCAGGTCGGCGGCACCGCCGTAGACGGTCGGAGTCTTGATCTTCCACGTGCCGCCGTTGCGGTCGGTGTACTCGCTGACCCGGTCCTGATCTGTGTCGTATTCGACCTGGGTGGCGGTCTTTCCGCTCGGGAGAGTAGTTCTCGTGAGCTGGTCGGCCGCGGTGCGCGCACTCGCGTAGTGTGCCGCGACCTGAGCGGGGCCCAGCGGGTGATGGTAGATCGCGACTTCGTCGATGGTGCCGTTGTAGAAGCGGCGCTGGGCGGTGCCCCAGCCGGGCCAGGACGAGGGTGTGGACGCGAACGCGGCGCCGATCTGGTTCTGGGTGAGCGCGTGGTGGTCGGGCGTCTGGCCGGTGAGCGTCGCGACCTTCTGGCCGTCGAGGTAGAGCGTCTGCGTCGAGCCCATCGCCGAGAGGACGGCGTGGTGCCACTGGCCGTCGTTGACGACCTTGGTGGACGACATCGGTGAGATGGGCCCGCCGCTCCAGAACTGGCCGTGCAGTTTGCCGTCCGTGCCGGTGTACAGCGCCGGGACGCCGATCCCGGACGCGGCGTCCAGCGATTTGTCCTGGTAGCCGATCAGCGGGCCGCCGGACCCGGTCGGCCTGTTCTTGAACCAGACTTCGATCGCCAGGTCACGGCTCTTCTTCACCGTTCCGGCGGGCAGTGTCACCTGCGACGACGTTCCGTTGAGCAAGGCCGCCGTGTTGCCGGTTCCGGCGAGTGCCCCTTCGGCCTGGAGTGTGACGTTCTTGTACGTTGCGCCGTCTTCACCGAGGTTGACCGCGACCTGGCTGGATGCACCGACGCCTTCGTCCTCGCCGAGCCGCCAGTACGACTCGGGACGGTCGTCCAGAACGGTCGTGCGGTAGTGCGAACCGGTCTCGTAGTCGTAGGTGGTGCAGCGGGACGCCGGCCCGCAGACCTTGGTGAGCAGGTCGCCGCTGTAGGTGTAGTTCCAGGCGAGGGCTTCGCCATCGACCGGCGCGGTCCTGACGGACGCCACGCGGGAACCGGACCAGGTGAAGTAGAGCGCGCGACCGCCGGGCGCAGTAGCCCTCGCGAGCCTCCCCGTGGACGGGTCGTAGTAGAGGGTGATGGCGTGCTTGCCCGCGTCGGTGATGGCGGTCAGGCGTCCGTTGACGAATTCGAACGTGGTGCCCGCCTTATCGATGAGCTTCCATTTGCCGGGTTCGAGGGTGAGCGTGGCCTCGCGTCCCATGGGCGGGGCGTAGCTCCCATCGGGGTTCTTTCCGTAGCGGACCTGCTGACCGTCCGGGTAGCCGACGACGACATTGCCCGAGCCGTCCTCGTCCTCGGTCAGGCGCATGTCGAACTGGGTCGTCCAGCCGGCCCCGAAGGGAGAGTCTCGGCGTGGGTCCAAGCTGTTGTAGGTTCGCTCGACCTTGAGCTCCGGGCCGACCGTGGCGACGCTGGCGTCGACCGCCGACGTGGAGTAGTTGCCGGACGACGGCTCGAACTCGTGGGCCTGGCCTTGGGCCAGCTGTGCGGTGAGCTGCGGCTGCGGCACCGCGGTCTGCAGCATGACGCGGGGCGACGGCACCTCATTGCCGGTGTCCTTGACGAACACCCGCCACAGGTAAGTCTTGCTCCATGAGAGATTCCCGGCTGGAACCGTCCAGGCGTACTCCGGGACGTAGCCGGAGTCGAAGCAGCTGACCGGGTCGCCGTCCTCGTCCTTCTCGCAGATCTCGTACTTGTAGCTCAGCGACGATCCGGGCGGGGCGTCCAGGTCGATGGCGGTAGCCCAGAGCTGCGGGGTCAGCGTCGGGGCCTGGTAGCCGTTCGACGGGTAGAGCTCCTGCACAACCGGTGCGATGTCGATGATCTTGATGCGGAGGCGGATCGGCGGGACCTGCTCGTCGGTGAAGATCGGCCCACCTTGGCGCACCATCGTGAAGTCGATGGAGTACGTGCCGGGTTGCAGCGGCTTGATGACGGCGTCCAGCGTCGCCTTACCGCCGCGCGGGACGTTCCCGGTGAGGTTCGCAGAACGTTGCTGGGTGACCAGTTCGCCCTTGGCGTCGTAGACGCGGTACCCGAGGTAGTACGTGCTCGGCGTCCAGGTCTCGGCGCCGGTGTTGGTGACCCTCACCTTCACCTTGCCGCTCTGCGCCTGGGTGACCGGCGGGTTCGGCACCGGGTCCGTGATCGCGTACTTCGCGTTGTACGGACTGTGCGTCACGATGAGCCGTGGCGGGTTCGCGGTGCCATGTCCCGTGAACTTCTTGGTGCCGAGGCCGCCGGACGACTCGTCCCGCACCGAGAGCCCGTAGTTCGGCTGGGTGCCGTTGACCCACCGCTGCACCAGGTCGCGCCCGCTCTTGCCCAGGTTGAAGGTCACGGGCTTCGTCGGGCACTTGGACTTGGTGGCGCCGAACTCGATGTGCCCGTAGGAGAACGACTTGCGCGCCAGCGCCCCGCCGACCGACGGGCCGGGGTACTTGAGGCCGGTCGCGCCCGCCCAAGCCTCGGTGACCGGGCGGACGCTGACCGGCCGTGACTTGCAGGTCTGCGAGTCGTAATTCACCATCCACAGCGACGCGCCGAAGATCCGGTGGTGTTGGAGCCTGCTGCTCAGCCCCGGAAAACCCAGGTAGGCGGCCGACCGGGAACCGACCGTCAGTTCCTGGGATCCGCCGACCTGGCCGCCGTCGTTGACGGTCAGGCTCGTGGTAGCCGCGCTGATCTCGACGCTCGGGTCGACGTCGACGGGGAAGACGCGCGCGGGATCGGCGAGCCACTCCGGGTCGGCGGTGACCTTCAAGGCGGGCGTGCCGTCGACCGAAACGAGGCTGTAGGTCACGTTGTCCGAGGTGGCGGGTTCGGCCGCCGAGTCGGCCATGAATCCGGCGGGGATGACGGCCTTGGTCTGTCCGGACGCATCGGCGAACTCGACCTGGTCCCCGGCGACGCGCGCGGTGAGGCCCTTCAGCGAAAGTGGGAACACGAAGGTGCCGGAAGCTTTCGGCGACCGGAGGACGAGCGTCTCCTTCAACCCGCCGGAGCCGATGTCGACCCTTAGGTCGGTGTGCGGGAGCGCACCGGGGTAGATGACGCCTCGCTCCCCCGGTTGGCCGGCCTTGGCTGCGGCACCTCGCAAGGAGTAGCCGATCTCCTGACCATCGCCGATGCCCATCCGGACGACCGGATCGGCATCGGCCGCCGGTGCAAGGCGGATGTCGACGGAGTCGGCCGCGTTCCGCCAGCCCTGCGGGGGGACCCCAGCGGAGCCGCTCGTGGCACCGACGGGGACGAGGCGGGTGTCGACGGGCGCCCACGAGCCGTCCGGACGCCGGTAATTGATCGGCCGGGGAGAGACCTCGGTGGACTCGGTGCCGTCGGCGTTGACGTAGGCGCGAACATGCGCATCCCGCCGTCCGGGTAGCTCACGGCTCGTCTCGGTGTCGAAGCCCGACACGTCCTCCGGTTCGGCGGCTGGTGGGGCCGCCACACTCGCGGTGTTGCGCGGTGGGTGCGGCGACTTCTTCGCCGTGGTCAACGGGTACTGGGAGCGCAAGGACTTCGGTTCCGTCCGGTTGCGCCCGGCGACCGGTACGTCTCCTCCCCGCCCCGCGGCGCTACCCCACCCCTGCTTGGGACCGTGCGGATCCGGCAACTCGCGCCACGCCGACAAGGCGCCGATCCCGCTGCTGTCGATGGTGGCGACAAGCGACAGGACGATCACCACCGCGACGGTCCGGAACATCACGGAGTGCCGTGTGGTCCGCCGCTTGCCTGCACCGATCAACAGCCGGTCCGGCCGCACCATGTCTCACTCCCGGTCACGGGACAGTTCGAGAAGCCGTCCGTGGTTGCGATGGAGATGCCACCCGGTGTGCCGGGCCGTCCCGATGGGTTTCGGGGCGGCCCGGCAGCGGGTCAGCGGGCCGCCGGCGGCTTCGGAAGCGCTCGGCTCCCGAACTCCGGGGACTTGGACGCGATCCGCGCGGTCTCCTCCTCCGGCCAGTAGACGCGCGTCTGCTGGTTGACCGTGCGGAAGAGATACGACCAGGTGGGGCCGTTCGTCGCGGAGTAGGTGAACGCGGTCGGGTCTGTGGCTGGGACGGAGGTGTCATAGTCCGGCTGGGCATCGACCCAAGCGCGCCATTGACCCGAGCCCTGGATCGTCTCGCCAGTGCTGTGGACGCGGTCGTCGGTGCCCCGTGCGACGACTTCGGTCTTGCCACTGCCCGGACTGAGCACCGCGGACGGCGAGCCCGCCGCGACGAGGTTTCCGACCTGGTCCCACGTCGCCTGGAAGTTGCCAGAACCATCCTGCGCCTTGGTCACGATGTGACCGTTGGGATTGCGCACGAAGATCCGCAGGCGGTTGCCCGGATAGGTGACCACCGACGCGTTACCGGAGTGGCCTGGACCGCTCAAAGTCCCGCAATCCGAGACCGTGCCCCGCGCGTAGAGGGCGGTGCGCCACGTACCGGACGTGTCGAGGAAGAAGAGCTGCAGGCCGTTGGCGACCGGAACCGCGAGCGGGGCGGTGTCGGTCGACAGGCCCGTCACCCCAAGGTCGATCCAGTTCTTGTAGGGGTCGTCGGCGGCGTACTGCGGCAGTGCCCGGAGCGTCCCGGCGGCGTCGACCGCGAACGCGACAAGAGTTTCGTCATGCCGCGCGACCGTAACGGTGGAGCCCATCGGGCTTTCCACATCCACCCAGTCGCCCCAGGTTGCGGGATCCTTGGTCGCCTGCGTTCGGGACCAGACGTCACCGTCGAGGTTGTGCGCCAGGACGTTGAGGCGTCCGTCTGCCTGCTCACCGAGTGCGGGCTGCCCGTAGTAGCCCTCCTGCCCATGGATCGGTGTCCACTGCATCGATCCGAGCGCGCTCGGATCGGCGCGGCCGTGCATCAGGCGCCCGATTCCGTCGGTGTAGGCCAGTTCGAGGGTGCCCAACGATCCGCCCGAGACCGGGGACGCCTGGAGCACCGTCGTCGGGTTGTACGGTTCCGGTACCGCCGCGGCGACCTTCGCCGGCGCGGGGTCGGCCGCCGGCGCGGCGCCCGTGCAACCGGTCGCGGGCGTTTCGAAGTAGGCGTACTGCTCGACCCAGATGCGTGTCGCCGTCGTACTGTCGTTGTGAATAACGATCTTGCCGTCCGCACCGACTCTGGCCGGCATCGCCCCGCCGTAGGCATGGGCCTGCTGGACGGCCACTCCGTGCGCCTCCGTCGGAGCCTCGCCCGACGGATGCACGCGCAGTACGCCGGTGCCGGTGCTGTAGTAGTAGTTCGTGACGACCAGGTAAACGCCCCCGACCCCCGATGTCGGGACGCCGCCCTGTCCGAGCGGGGCCACGGTATAGGTGCCCCCCGCTGGAACGCTCACGTCGGTGACTAGGTTGTGCGGCTTGATCGGCAGGAGCAAGGATCCTGTGACTGCCGCTGTCGGCTCTGCGAAGTAGCCGACGGCGTCGAGGGTCAGCGTGATCGCCTTGGTTCCCATGTTCGTGAACTTGACCTTGCCGTCAGCGCCGGGTCGGCTGATGACCTGGTTCTGGACGAGCAGGTTCTGGCCGTAGTCGAGGGTGGTGTCACCCGGCTGCGCCGCGTCGGAGGGGTAGGTGACGATCGTGCCGTGGGTGTCGCTCTTGCCCGACATCGTGAACATCACGTCCGACACTCCGGCCGAAGGAATCCCGGCCTTGCCGAGCGGTTCTGCCAACGCACTTCCGTTGGCCGGCACGGTGACTTGCCCGATTCGAGCCGGCTTTACCGGTACGAATGTCGAACCCGCCACCGCCGCCGGCGTCGAAACCGTGTAGCCGTGGGCATCGACGAAAACCTTCACCGTTGAGGAGGGGTCCGTGTTGGTCAGCTTGATCTTGCCGTCCGTACCGACTTTTACGAACAGCAGGTTGTGCGCATAAAACCAATTTCGAAACCAGACGGCAATGGTGTTCGGCAACGATTCGTTCGAGGGGTACGCAGTGACCCCTCCACTGCTGGTCCTACCACTGGCGGCGATATTGATCGCCACAGAGTCCACACCCGATGCCGGAATCCCCACCCTTCCTGCGACCTGTACGGTTATCGTCGCCCCGGCGCCGATGACCACCTCGTTCACCAGGCGTCCGCGGACATCGAAGAACTGACCTGCCGCCGACCCCGCTCCAGGCACCGTCCTAGCCGCAGCCGGGGCGGCGATGAAAGCAGACAACGCGGTCCCGATTCCAAGAACCAACGCCAGAAGAACGGCTGCCCAGCGACGACAAAAACTCCGCACGACCCGACCCTTCGTCAAGCCGCCGCGAAGTCGGGTCGCGGCGTCACCTCGAATATCTGTTCACAAGATCGCGTGCACCCAAGCCATCTGACAAGATCGTTGACCGGAAGCGGCCAGGCTCCAAATTATTGCGGGCCTGGCCTTTAATCACTCCCGAGTACTCACCTTCTTCCAAACCCCGCTCTTGTTCATCCAGCTCAAGGCGCTTGAACGGGCACCGTCAATTTTCGACATCCACGCCCCATCAGAGGATCATTACCTAGAGTTACAGATTCTGGTTGGGCTGGAAAGATCATCAAGCTCGGGCACCCGTCGTGGCCGATGACGGGTTGAAGAAACCAACGCAGGCCAGAAGAGCCACGTAGTTTCGGTGCCGGGCTGCAGGAGCAGGGTCGGGACGGCGCCGGCAACGTGGAGATCGGCGGAGGTGTCAAGGCGTATGCGCCGTGGAGAACGGAGTACCCCCTACGCCTGCTTGAGAGCATCGGTTATCCGCTTGGCAACCGGGTTGTTGCAACGGGCGGGAGGCCGCGGGCGGGTGACCGCGGCCGTCGCGCCGGTCAGGGTGTTTTGTGGGTGGTCAGGAGTAGGTACTCCCAGTTCATGGTCAGGGGCGGGGGGTCGGACGCGTGGGCTTGGGCCAGCTGCATCAGCGCCTCGTCCAGCGCTGTCACCTTTTCCGGGTCGTTGGCTATGTGGTTGTAGACGGCGATGGTGGGGCCGTAGCGGGATTTGAAGTAGTCGCGGAAGTCCTCAGGCTTTTCGAAGGCGTCTATGCGAATGTGCTCGCGTTGGGTTTCGAGGTCGGTCACGCGGTCGCCGAGGAGGGTGCGGACGTGGTCGGGGTCGCCCCACAGGGGTGGCGGCTGGGCGCCGGGCGGGGGCGGTG